>JANQIY010000101.1 GCA_028281965.1 Candidatus Gastranaerophilales bacterium | reverse complement strand
GAAATAATGTTAACCGGACAGATCACCACGTCAGGATTCGCAGGGCTCATCCTTCCTCGTGATGACAGGTGTTTGCCCTTAGCTGGTTTTGTCTATAATTTAAATTAGAGTTAAGATGTTTATATATTCAGTTCGGGTTTTTGACATGGAGGTATGAATTCACCAGTGATGAGGTTTTTAGCTAAATATCCGGTAAAAATATTTTTTTCGGCGCTTATTTTCCTGGCATGCGGTTTTGCTTTTGCGAAAGAAAAACCGGAATATCCTTATAAAAGCTTCACCCCTTTCAAAATGACGTTTTTACCTGATATTCACCTCTCTTTTGAAGATAAGGAAAACAAAATATTATTTCGGGAAAGCATGGTTATTTTCCAGGATGTGATAAAACAGCTTAACCATGAAAAAAAGCCTGACTTTGTGGTGTTTGGCGGAGACCTTACGCATAATGAAGACGGGACTTTTCAGGATTTGCCCATGTTTTTGGATATAATATCAGATTTAAATGCCCGGTATTATGCAATTTTCGGGGATAGAGAGGCATACCTGGCGGAAGATGCGACAAAGGAAGTTTTTGCAGGGGAATTTGAGGAGTTTGACTATGAAAATACACAGCAGACTTTCTGGACAGCTGAGCCCGTTGAGAATGTCCTTTTGATTGGACTTGACACGTCTGTTCCCGGGGAAAAAGCCGGGTATGTAAATATTCACCAGCTTTTCTGGCTGGATAGTACGCTTAAGGAGAACAGGAACAAGTTTACAATAATTGCAATGCATCACCCGCCCATTTCCGCAACTGACGCCGATAAAAACGCCCGGGCAGAATACACACTGAAAAAACCGGGACTTTTTCTTGAGCTGGTTAACCTTTACCCGCAGGTGAAAATCATTTTAAGCGGCCATCACCTTAACAACAGCGTTCAAAAAATCAATGAAAAGCTTTTTATATCCTGTCCTTCAATCGCAGCATACCCGAATATGTTCAAGGTTCTGCAGGTTTACCCCGACAGGGTTGAAGTTGAAAACGCAAAAATAAGTTTTAAGCAAATCATAAAAAAAGCTAAAAAAAATATGGAAAATAGTGCTTATGCAAAGGATTTTAGCCCCAAAAACCCCGAATCAGTCCTGAAATTCCAGCGAGGTGACCGTTTCAGCAGGAAAGATAAGTTTTATTTTTATGAAGACGAATCAGGATTTTTCGATTGGTTCCATTAATGCCTGCCATAGAGGGGTTAATACCGGAACTCTCCTGCCTTCTTCATTTTTTGCAAGGGTAAGGATATGCTCATCCGGGATTTTTATCCATTTAACCTCGCCATTTTTTGGCTGGCTGTACTCAGAAGCTATAATATATTCCTTTTTACCATCCGGTGCAGAGTTTTCTCCAAGGTAAAGGTTCTGGTATTTGCGGAAAACAAAGAGGTTTTCGCCGTCACTGAGTATAAAATTAAGCTTGGAAGGGCTGTTCAGATGGCCTCTTATTCCCATAACCTCCCCGTTTAGTTCAAAGGAAGAATTTTTAGATTTTTTAATAACATCATTTATTGCCTGTGCAAATATCTTTTTTGTAACTTCCACAGGAGGTTTCTCATCATTACATGTTCTTCTTAGTTTTTTTAAAAAATGAAAAAAGAACAGCTCGGAATCCGTACTTCCCTCAGGTTGTCCGGTTATTTCATGGGAAGTATCCGCAGAAGCAAGAACTGATTTGTTAAACAAGCCATTATGCATGAAGCTCCAGTTCTCATAAACAAAAGGATGGGCATTTTCCACCCTGATATCAACGGCAGGCATGTCGTTTTCATTAGACGGTTCTTCATTGACAGTTGTTATGTTGTACCTGGAGCTTGGGTCAAGTCTTATATGGGAAAGAACAATATCCGAGTTTTGTTTTATAACTTTGCCCACTTCCCGGTCAAAGCCAGAGTCATCCCCTGCGGAATCTCTTGATCTTGCGTAAGTCCCACCCTGTGCCGTATATGCCCGAATTCCCCAGCCGTCAGGGTTTCCTTTTGTATCCAGCTGTAAAAGGTCTTCAGTATCAAACGGTATGTCAATACCGTTTCTGGTAGTAGTATAAGGCCCACTTTGCTCTTTGAGGGAAAGGGCACCCTCTCCTGCCAGGAATTCCTGGACAAGTTCAGGGTTAAGATATCCCGAAGATGTTGTGAACGCCATTACACGGCATCCAAACCCTACGGAACGGGCTTTAGAGGAAGGAGATTTGAGGATTTCCGGTTTTAAAGGGCTATAGCTGACACGATTTATCATTATTTAAACATTTCTATAATTCAATGCTTTTTTGTAAAGTATAGTGAACTTTAAAAGTTTCCATAATTATAAATAATAAATTTTAAAATGTAATAATTTTTTACTTAATTATTGCAGCAATTTTATTTTTTCACTTGTTTTGTAAAACAAGAATGAATTAAAGAAAATTTTTAAGATGAATATACTTTTTAGCCCGATTTTTAGCCCAAAAATTGATACAAAAAAAGAAACATTAATTCGCCGGTCCGGATATCCCGGATTAAGCGTTCTCCGGCGTGATACGGTTTCTTTTGGCGCAATTAATAAGAAGAAGGAGTTAAAAGGGTTTTCTTATGCGGCAGCGGGAATGTTCAAAGCCCCCCTGAATAAATTTTCCTCGGTAGAGGATTTTGATAACTGGATATCTGCAAAATTAGAGAAAAAACTTAATTTAGAACAATATGAAATTAGTCAGAAACCAAAAGACGAAGAAGAACATACAAAAAGGGAAAATGACGAGCGTAAACGAATACTCAACGAGTGGAAACAATATATAACAGAAGAAAATGAGGTTATCAGAAATGATAAGGCAATGTGCCTGATAGTATTTTCATCTATAACCAAAAATTTAAGGCCGGACAACCATGCTCTACCTCTTGAACTGAATAAAAGAGCACTTGCAGATACTCTTGATGATATTAAGAGTATGCTGGAAACACGTAAAGAGTCACAATTTAATTTTTGTAATAAATACAAGCAAGCACAAAGAAGAATTGCATTAGGTATTGGAAAAGAAGATACAGGGACAACAATAACAGGCTGGGTAAAAATTCCGTCAAAAGCAAATGACCCCGATAATTTTAGCGATAATGTAAAAAAGTTAAAAACACTATCACACGATAGCTGGTGTACAAAGTCACTTAACGCAGAAGACTCCCTTGGAAAGGGCGATTTTCATATATACCTGGAAAACGGCAAGCCCAGAGTAGGTGTCCGCTTTGTAAGGCAACAAATTATTGAAATCCAGGGACCAAGAAATAATGGGAAAATACCGGTTGCTTACCTTGATCAAGTAGTTAAACATATCAAAACTAACAATTTAAAAACTTTCTCAGAAACAGCTTTACAAATAATTAGATCTAAACCCGCTAAAACAGAATTTGACAGAATAAAAACAAATCTGGATTCCATTAAAGAGAACGATTACCCGGGCATTTTAAGGTATCTTGGCATAGAGGTGGAAGAAACAAACGATCAACTCTTAATAATTTCTGAATATAAGCCACTCTCAGATTTTTTTGATTTTTTCGACCTGGGTATAGATGAGAATGATATTTTTAATCATATTAAAGAAATTAAAAATGATATTAATATTAGAAATAATACCAATCTAAAATCTCTCGGGCAATTACAAAAAATTGGCGGAAATACTAATTTCTCCAAAAGTCAAATAA
Organism: Candidatus Gastranaerophilales bacterium; assembly: GCA_028281965.1. GTDB lineage: Bacteria > Cyanobacteriota > Vampirovibrionia > Gastranaerophilales > UBA9971 > JANQEB01. The sequence continues at coordinate 31,013 of JANQIY010000101.1, read as the reverse complement.
CATCCCTCGGGCAATTACAAGAAATTGGCGGAGATGCTCTTTTCTACGAAAGTCAAATAACATCCCTGGGACAATTACAAAAAATTGGCGGAGATGCTAATTTCTACCATAGTCAAATAAAATCTCTTGGACAATTACAAGAAATTGGCGGAAAAGCTGATTTCTGCGAAAGTCAAATAACATCCCTGGGACAATTACAAGAAATTGGCGGAGATGCTCTTTTCAGAAACAGTAAGATAAAAGACCTCGGAAAATTAAAGGAAATCGGCGGAGATGTCTATATTGATGAGACTTCACCTGATTTATCGGGAATTAAGATTAAAGGGAACGTAATAACGGTTACAGAATGACAATATTGTCCCGCGTGATAACTGTGTCATAGTTTTTAAACCCCAAAAACCGCTCTATCTCCTCAGAATGCATGCCGATAACCCTTTTACATTCCGAGCTTGAGTAATTAGTCATGCCTCTTGCGAATTCACTGCCGGTTTCATCGAGAATGCCTATGACATCGCCTTTTTTGAAGGTTTTTTGAATCCCGATTATGCCGATAGGCATAAGACTGGCTTTTTTATCGATAAGCGCCTGTTTTGCGCCGTCATTGACCTGGATATAACTGCTAATATTGGAAGCAAAAGCAATCCACTTTTTCCTGCCTGACAGCTGGTCAACAGGTAAAAACAGGGTTCCGGACTCTTTCCCGGAAAAGATTCTTGCTATGATACCGCTGTTCTTACCGTTTGCCACGATCATCATACAACCTGAGTACGTTGCAATTTTTGCGGCTTCAATCTTGGTTTTCATGCCGCCCCTGCCTCCTTTTGAGGCTGCAAAACAGTAGGATTCTATTTCAGGCGTGATTTCAGGGATTAACGGGATTAACCGGGCATTCCCGTCAGCCCTCGGGTCTCCGCTGTAAACCCCGTCCACATCTGACAGCATAAAAAGCAAGTCCGCTTCCATCTTTGACGCCACCAGCGCTGAGAGCTTGTCATTATCCCCAAAGCATATAACCACGTCGTCCTCTTTATAGCATTCCAGCTCGCTTGTTGATATAGCGTCGTTTTCGTTGATAATAGGAATTACTCCCAATTCCAGCAGTGTATTCAGGGTATTTCTCATGCTTAAATACTTTTTTCTTCCGGAAAAGTCATCAGCCGTAAGAAGAATTTGAGCAGTTTTTATACTGAACTTTTCAAAAGCTTCCTCATAAAAATGCATTAACCTGCCCTGTCCTACAGCGGCAAAGACCTGTTTTACGCTTATCGGGTCATAGTTTTTTCCGGGAATGTCAAGAATTTTTTTCCCCATCCCTACAGCGCCGGAGGTTACCAGTATAATTTCCTTACCCTGCTCCTTAAGCTCGGCCATGGACTCTATCAGCGAATAAACCCTTGACAGGGCAATATTGCCGGACTTATTGGTGATGATGTTCGTGCCCAGCTTAAAGACTATTCGTTTTGAATCTTTTAAAGTGTTTCTCTGGTTCATACTTCTTTTAAAACATAAAGAAACCTAAATTTAAACCAACCGGAAAAAATAATAGTTACCTGCCGATTTCGGTTGCTCTTTGAGCCATTGCCTTGGTAATTCCAACCACCGCAAGGTTTGCTTCATAAGCTCTCGAAGTCAGCACGGAATCCGCCATATCAACCATGGGATTAACATTTGACCTTCTTATATACCCGTTTTCATCAGCATCAGGATGCCCCGGCGCGTATTGGAGTTCACCGGGCCTCGTGTCCAGAATCACCCCTGTAAACGACACTCCCGCTCCGTTATCCGGGATTGTCCCTATACTGAAAGCATCTGATTTCATTTGAGTAAGAAGGTTGTTGAAGGAAATATCTTCCCTTGCAGCTATAGTAGGAATCTTCCTGGAATAATTAGGCGTGTCAATATTGGCAAGGTTCTTGGCATGCACCTCAAGCCGCTTTGCATGGACATTAAGGCCCGATTCGCCTATTTTAAATGAATTAAGTATACTCATATGTTAAACCTCTATCTTCCTAGTTGTGTTACTGCTTTTAGACTTTCTATGGTTTTTGAAATCTTCCGGGTGGCTATGGTGTAAAAAAGGGAATTTTTTTGCATTGCCATAAGCTCTTCTGTCACATCAATCTCTTGCTCCCCTTGTTTTGCAAGCGAAACTGCTCCCATCTTCTTTGAAAGGTCAGTTTCCAGGGGTTTATCGTAGTTGCCCAGGTAATCCTCAAAACTTACATCCTGTCTCACATAGCCCGGTGTATTTACATTTACCAGGTTTGTACTCAGGGCTTTTTGTCTTGCTCCTATCAAATCAAGTATAAAATTAGTCTTATCTATTTCTTTGTTTAAATTAAAAGGCATATTTTATCTCCTTATTGCCTAAGGCTGGTTGATTGTCTGTACATATCGTCCATAATTCTTATAAAACGGCTGCTTGCAATGATACTTCCGTTAATTTTAAGGGTCTCGTTGATGAAAGTATAAGGGTCAAAGTTAGCCTGCTCGATTTTGCCCTGCTTTATCTTGCTATGCCCGAGCAAAAGTTCCGGCCTGCCGGACTCGTCCGTCTCTTTAACAACATTTCCCTCAGCAATTTCAAGACCTTCCGGGTTTTTAAACGAAACCACGGGAATTTTCCCGATTTCCCTAAAAGAAGCTTCTTTTGACTCAAGCACTTTAACAGCCCCGTCAGTATCTATTTGTATCCTTTTGTAATTTGCGGGAAGCTGAATTCCGCTTCCTACAAGCCATCCGCTGTTAGTAACAATGTATCCTTCGGAATTTACGGCAAAAGACCCGCCCCTTATATAAGCAGTTTCGCCTTTTTTATCGGTAACCGGGATGTAGCCCATCCCATCCAGGCCGACATCAAGCTCTCTTTGAGTTGCCATTAAGTCTCCGGGGGAGTGGTCTACTCTTACAACTCCTTCTACAGAGCCTCCGGGGCTCATGAAGGTCTCAAACCTCTGGGCTTTAAAGCCTTTTGTATTATAATTAGCTATATTTGTACCTATATAGCCAAGAGATTCAAACATAGCATTTGAATTATCTACCAGCTTTGATATTGAGCCCTGTATCGTCGTCATAATCCTTCCTCTTATTTATTTTTGATATTATTTAATTTTTTATTCAATTATTATGATGTTTTCCCTAACTCCTGTAATGCCTTTGTCAAAGCTTCGTTCTGGATTTTAAACATCTCCGTGTTAACGTTAAAATTCCTTCTCAGGGTTAACAGGCTGTAAGCTTCTTTGTGCATAACGACATTTGATTCCTCCACGTAACCCTGCTTGATGTTTATATCTTCCAGCCTTGTCCCGTCGGAGCTTACGGCTGATATGTATCCCACGTCACGGATTTTTAAGTCCTCAGGGTCGACAAACTGGATAAGGCCGTCTTTTCTGACTTTTATATCTGAGAGCTTTTGGGGAATCTTATCAAACCTGATCGCTGCCCCGTCGCTTGAAAGTACTTGCTGGTCCTGAATTGTAAGGAGGTTCCCGTTTTTGTCAATTTTAAAGCGCCCATCCCTTGTTAGTTTAATGCCGTTTTCAGTTTGTACCTGGAAATATCCTTCATTACCAAGGACTATATCCAGCGGCTTTTGGGTTAGTCTTATACGGCCTACCTGCTCGTCTTTATTTACAGAAAGGGCATGAGGCCCGAGAAATTCCGCAAAAGACGATACTACGGGAATTTTTCTCTGATACCCAACCTTGTTATATCCTGCCAGATTATCCTTTAAAATGCCGACAATTTCCTGACCCAGCACCATTGTATTGACAGTAGACGTTATTCCATCGCCGTTAAAGCTGATTCCACCGTAAAGATTCATTTTCCTTATCCTTCTCTATTGGTAATGTTATCGGAAATTATAAGGATGTTTTTTAAGTTTTCAACAAAATTTCGTTTAAATAGATGAAAATTCAAAAAATACAATTCGTGATTCATGTTAAATAACCCCAATGACGGGTTAAGAAATCCAATCGCTATACTACAATGAGTTAATTTCCCTTAAATCCGATAAATTTCGCTGCTAAATATCCTGAAATCCTTGCCGGACAAATTGCCACGGGCTCACAAATTATCATTGAGCCCTCGCAATAACAGCTTAAGGGTTATTAACCAAATACCTTGATAAAATGTATGTATAATACTGACTGGTCAAGTGCTGCGAAAATCTTTAAAGGTTGCTTGGCCAGGGTTTTCGTCATGAATTTAAGGAACTCCCAGCGCCCTTTGCTTAAATGCATCAAAACAAGAAAAATCTTTATAAGTGAAGGTATAATCCGTTTATGTATCGGAATTTTTCTTGTTGGCCTGTAGTATTCCAGGAAATTACCGACTCTTTCAAAGTAATACTTTGCGGAATAGGCTTTTTTGACAAGTTTATTATAGCCGTCAATCAAAACATCCCTATCGAGTTTAGGGACAAAGTTAATCGTAGAGTCCAGGCAAACCCCCGTAGAGGTTTTTAGCAGCCTTCCCTCGGATTCAAGCCTTTTAAACAGTTTTGTGCCGGGAAGAGCCTGAAGAAGCTCAATCATTGCCTTAACAATCCCGGTTTCCTGTATAAAATTGAATTGCCGCTCAAAAATGGTTTCATCATCACTGTCAAAGCCTACAATAAAGCCCGCTGTGACTTCCATTCCATATTTGTAAAATTTTTTCACGGACTCAGACAGGTTGCGGTTTTGGTTCTGGATTTTGTGACATTCCTGCAAACTCTCTACAGAAGGTGTTTCTATACCTACAAAAACCATGAAAAAGCCTGCTTCTTGCATAAGTCCGAGCAATTCATCGTCGTCTGCGGCGTTTATAGAGATTTCCGTATAAAACATTGGTTTGAAGCCAACGTTTTTCCTCCATTCGATAATCCTTCTGAGAAGCTCTTTTGTCTTATTTTTATTACCCAGGAAATTGTCATCTACAAAAAAGACACTGTGGTTCCAGCCAAGGTCATGAATTGCCTTAAGCTCGGCAATTACCTGCTCAGGGGTTTTTAAACGGGGGATTCTCCCGTTTAGGTTGACTATATCGCAAAAATCACAGTCAAAAGGACATCCCCTGGAAGTCTGCACCGGCATTACATAATAATCTTTATGGTTAATTATGCTATAATCCGGAATTGGCGTAGTATTTAGCTCAGGCTTTTCATCTGAGGAGTAGACTCTTTTAAGTTCACCCTTTTGCAGATCCTTCAAAAACATAGGTATTGTGATTTCACCTTCATTCAGGATGAAATGGTCAACATCTTTAAACTGCTCATGTAAAGACGTAAACATAGGCCCGCCGGCTACAACCGTAGCGCCCAGTTCCTTACACCTCTTTATCACCTGAAGGGAAGAATCTTTTTGGACTATCATTGCGCTTATAAAAACGTAATCCGCCCATAAAATATCTTCATCCTCTAACTGTGTTGCGTTCATGTCGATAAGTTTTTTTTCAAACTCGGCAGGAAGCAGCGAAGAAACGGTCATTAACCCCAACGGCGGCAGTGTGGACTTTTTCCCCAGAATTTTTATTATATGTTTCATACTCCAGAATGTACTCGGACATTCCGGGTAAACCATTAGAATTTTCATCTCAATACCCATTTACCTTATAATCTTATCCTAAAAACACAGGAAAATAAGAAGAATTAAAAAAAATTTTTTTAAAATCTTCAAAAAATGTATCGAATTATCTGCCCTGTACGATTGCAGGACGCAAAACGACATAGAAATCCGGGTGACAAGCATTAAAAGAGGAAAATACCACAATTCAAGACCACTTCATAACAACAAAAGACTAATTTTACAAATTATGCAGTGATCTCATTAATTTAAAGCAACTCTTTTTTCCATAACTTGTCGGTGTTTATTGAAGATTTCATCGGCAAGTTCATCAAGCTTGCGATAAGCTTCTTCTGTCGGGCTGCCTTTTACCAGTACCGGAGTTAAACTTTCGACTTTTAAGGAAGGCATAAGGTCTTTTATTTGCTCGGATAATTTTTCGCCAAGCTTATCAGCCCACCCAAAAGAGCCGACGGTAGTCAAAAACCGAGCTTTAGGCCGCAGTGCGTTAATTATGGAAGCAGCGTAAATAGCTGAAGGGTGCGGGCCTGCAAGCACCATTGAAGCGCCCATAACTACGGTAGTAGCATCAACCATATAAGTTGCAAGCTCTCCGAGGTCTGTCTCCGGCAGGTTAAACAGCGTGGTTTTTATGCCTTTTTCAATGAGTCTGTCTGCCAGGTAAGTGACCATTTTAGCAGTGCTTTCATACATAGACACATAAGGGATTATAACTTCGCCTTTTTGCTCATCTGATGACCAGTCTGTATAGGCATTTATTATAAACTCAGGCTTATCATAAATAGGGCCATGGCTTGTGGCTATTATTTCAATGTCCATTTCCTTCAACTGCCGGGTATACTTTTTCACATGAGCCCTGAACGGCATCATAATTTCAGCGTAATACCTTTTTGCAGCCTCGTATACAATCCATTCATTCTTGACGAACAGGTCGCTTGTTGCAAGGTGTGAGCCCATAAAATCAGTAGTGAAAATGATTTTATCCTCGGGAACGTAGGTAAACATTGTGTCAGGCCAGTGTACCCAGGGAGCCATCATAAATTTAAGCGTCTTATCACCGGTTGAAATTTCTGTATCATTATCAACCACAGTGATTTTGCTTTCATCTATTTTTAGCTGGCTTATAAGAAGGTCTTTACATTTGGAATTAGTAAGGATTTGCGCTTCCGGGTATATTTCCAGCAGATATGGGATAGTCCCTGAATGGTCAGGTTCCGAGTGATTGGAAACTATGTAGTCAATCCTGTCAACTTTTAGCGTTTCAAGATTAGAGCGCAAATCATCCCATTTTTTCAGGTAAACAGCATCGATCAGGACAGTTTTTTCACTGCCTTCAATAAGGTATGAATTATAACTCGTACCATGAGGAAGCGGTATCAGCTGGTCAAAAAGCCTTCTGTCCCAGTCGATTGCTCCTACAGAATAAATATTTTCCTTTATTTTTTGAACAGCCACTTTCAGCCCGTCCTTTCGCTTAATTTAGCTTAAAACTTCGAACATATCTTTTGTAGCGCCGCAAGGAGGACAGACCCAATCTTCCGGAACGTCTTCAAAAGTTGTTCCCGGGGCTACTCCATTATCCGGATCTCCTTCAGCAGGGTCATATATGTAACCGCATATTGTGCATACATACTTACTCATTTAAAATCTCCTTTCAGGGGATATAAAAATTAATTCCTATTCAATTAATATATTAACAAAAACCAAAAAATATAAAAAAACTTAATTGTAAATATGCTTAACCTCTTTTATAACTTGATAAAAGTCCTTTAAACAACAAAGAAAGCCCTCATCTTTAAATTTTGCCTGTAATTCTTGCATAAGAACGCTTTTTGGAAATTTTGCAGAAATAGTACAGGTTTTGGATAATTTAATAAAAAATTAATATTAATAACTCAAATTGCTAACTAACTCGAGTCGCGAATTAATTTGCAAAATCGAAAATTTTACAACCCACCCCCAACCACCCTTGGTGGAATTTAAAGGGCTTCGCCCTTTACGAATCTCAATAGATTTTGAGAAAATTTCATCAAGCCATAGCTGTTTTTAGCTAATTGGCGACTCAAGTTTATTAGTTTTTACGTTTGTAATCTCACAAAAAATAATGAAAAAGTTTTTTAAATTTTCTATAAATTATAACTTTAAATTTATAAATTGTTTATTTATAATATTATAATTATTTTAATTTTATGATTTTTGTTTTAATATTATGGTTTCTGTCGAAAGTTCTCAAACATAAGTTAATTTATCATTAACCTTGGCAGCGTTTTATCGCTAAATTGCTTTTAGCGCTTGGTATATAACGATAATAGTTTAAACGGGAGTTTTTTATGGCAAATTTTAATGTTTCTGAAATCCGCAATGTTGCCCTTGTATCGCATGTAGGCACAGGAAAGACATCACTCGCAGAGGCTATGCTTTTTGATGCCGGACAAAATACAAGGTTGGGAAAAGTTGATCAGGAAACGTCCCTGCTTGACTTTGAGCCGGAAGAAATCAAAAGACGGACAACTATCAGCACTTCATTGGCCAGCTTTGATTGGAAAGGAAAGCGCATAAACCTTCTGGATACTCCCGGTTCCGCAAACTTCGCCGCTGATGCGAGAAATTGCATGCAGGGCGTGGATTCCATCGTTCTTGTTATAGATGCTATTGATGGGGTTAAAATTCAGTCCACAAAGCTTATTAAACAGGCTCAGGAGCTGGGGCTTTCAATATTTGTGTTTATAAACAAGCTTGAAAGAGAAAATGCTAACTATAAAGCAGTTCTCGATAGCCTCGGAAACGCATTTGAGGGAAATGTTGTTCCTGTACAGCTTCCTATTGGCCAGGAAGCTTCTTTTAAAGGAATTGTAGACCTGTTAAACCGGAAAGCTTTTGTATTTGAAGCTGATGAAAGCGGGAAATTCAAGGAAGAGGAAATTCCCGGTGAGATGCAAGGTGATGTGTCTTCTACAAAAGAGTCTTCAATGGAGTCTATAGTGGAATGCAATGATGAAGTCCTGGAAAAATACCTTGAAGGACAGGACTTATCAGGTGAAGATATTAAAAAAGCCCTTAAAGACGGAGTTAACAACAAACAAATAGTGCCTGTTTTCTTTGGTTCGGCCGCAAAAAATATTGGTGCAAGCCAGCTGCTTGATTTCATAGGTGAATACATGCCTTCACCGCTTGATAAAGCTGCTGTACAGGCAAAAGACGCGGAAGGGAATAACCTGGAAATCATGCCGTCTGAGAGCGAACCTTTTTCAGCGCTGGTATTCAAGACTATCGCTGACCCTTATGCCGGGCAGCTTACAATTATGAGGGTTTTCTCAGGTGTTTTAAACTCTGATTCCACGGTTCTTAATTCTTCTAAAGATGCGAAAGAGAGAGTGGGTCAAATTCTTCACCTTGTAGGAAAAAAACACGAACCTGCAGCAACTGCTGTTACCGGTGATATAGTTGCGGTTGCAAAACTCAAGGATACTCATACGGGCGATACTCTTTGCGATGAGAAAAAACCCTTAATCATAAGTACTATCAAACAGCCTTCCCCGGTTATTTCGTTTGCCATTAAGCCAAAGAGCAAAGGTGATGAAGATAAAATCCAGTCCGGATTAAGAAGGTTGATAGAGGAAGACCCAACCCTGCAATCCTCAAGAGACACCCAGACCAAAGAGATGATACTTTCAGGAATGGGCCAGGTTCACCTTGACGTGGCCATTGAGAAATTAAAAAGAAAATTCGGCGTAGAAGTCCTCCTTGATACTCCCAAAATCCCTTATAAGGAAACTATCAACGGCGATACCAAGATTCAGGGCAAGTATAAAAAACAATCCGGCGGTAAAGGCCAGTATGGTGATTGCTGGATAGAAATTCATCCCCTTGAAAGAGGCAAGGGTTTTGAGTTTGTAGACAAAATTGTTGGCGGCGCTATTCCCAGACAGTACATCCCGGCCGTTGAAAACGGCATAAAAGGAGCCATGGAAGAAGGCGTACTTGCGGGATACCCGGTAGTAGACGTGCAGATAGTGCTTTATGACGGAAGCTTCCACCCCGTGGACTCTTCTGAAATGGCGTTCAAAATGGCAGGTTCTATGGCATTTAAAAAAGGTGTCATGGAAGCAAAGCCTATCCTGCTTGAGCCGATTATGTATGTGGAAATCACTGTTCCTGAAGAGAATGTCGGTGATATAATGGGAGATCTTAACGGAAGGAGAGGCCGAATGCTTGGAATCGAAGCGGAAGGCGCTACCCAGACCGTCAGGGCGGAAATTCCCATGGCCGAAATGCTCAGGTATGCTCCTGACCTTAACTCTATGACAGGCGGAGCCGGCGTGTTTTCAATGGAATTTGCAAGATATGAGGAAGTTCCTGCTCATCTTTCCCAGAAAATTATCGATGAAAGTAAGTTAGAGGAAGAAATTAGCTGATAATATTTTTGATAAGCAAAAAGGCGGCTGCATTGCAGCCGCCTTAACTTATTCCGGTATATTAAGGAAGAAACAAAAAATTCTTATGTAAAATTTTCAAAAATATTCCTTATTAATTTACCTCAATGACGGGTTAAGAATTTTTCAAAAATTCCCACCATGAATGAGGCTGGGCTCCTGCTGCCACTGCATGAATGAGCTACTGCGTTAGCTCCCGCTTGCCGCGCACTCACGCCCTACAGGTAAACTTCCAAAGTCCCTTCTTTTTTGCAAATTTCCCTGATTTTTCCCAGGGCCCTTATTTCGGTTTGTCTTATACATTCTTTGGTTACGCCGAATTTTTTGCCGATTTCCTCAAGAGTTTGTGGCTTAATATCCGGTTGAAGTCCGAACCTCATTGTTATGACCTCTTTTTCCCTGTTTTTTAACCGCTTAAGAAGGCCTGAAATGGTTTCTTTTAGCTGGGTAACTTCTGCTTCGATTTCGGTTTTGGAATTTTCATCAAGGATAAATTCAGACAGGCTGACGCTTGTTCCGTCAGACGTTTCAAAGGCTGAATCAATGGAAACTGACTTGTTAAATGCTTCGATATAGCCTTTAAGCTTTGATTCAGGCATTTTAAGCTCTTTAGCCACATCTTTGAGGGTAATTTCCTTGTCAATGCAATCTTTTTGCATTTTTTCCCTTACCTTTGAATACTTGGAAATTATTTCCTGCACGTAAACAGGGACTTTCATACAGTATGCCTGCTCGGAAACAGCTTTATTTATAGACTGTTTAATCCACCATGTGGCATATGTGCTAAACTTATACCCCAGTTTGTAGTCGAATTTGTCAGCTGCAGTCATTAAACCCACGTTACCTTCCTGGATAAGATCCTGAAAAGACAGTCCATAGTGCAGGTATTTTTTTGCAATATTCACTACCAGTCTTAAATTAGCCTGAACCAGCTTTTTTTTGTCCGTGGAGCAGCCTTTTTTAATCCCTTTTCCCAGCATCTTTTCTTCTCTGGCAGAGAGAAGACTGGTTTTGTGAATTTTTTTCAAGTAGGTTCTTAAATTGTTTTCAGCGCCAGAGCTGTTGTCCACGCGAGAAATTGGACAACCCATACCAGAGGTTACCTTATTTTGCATAAATAAAGACTCCTTCAATCCTTTTTCTCTCTTTTTCCACCGATGCCTTTTAGCTACTTTTGGTGTAGTGTAAAAATAACCTTAAGGCATGTGTTTAGGCGAGTTACGAGCGAGCAATAAATAAAAACTAAGACATAATTATTATATACCTAATATTAACAAAGGATATATCAAAGGTCAATAAATTTTGTCAAATATTAATTTTTGTAAAGATAAGTTTTATTTTAAAAAATTTTCTTAATATTACTTAACCCGTCATTCAGGTTATTTAATTTTTTAGCATAAAACAAACTGCAAAAATTCCTGATTTTACTCGGTATAAGATGCTTTTGCCTTTTCTGTTTCCCAGACAGAAACTTTTTTAAGCATTGGAAGGGTTGGTTTTAGCTGTGTGTAAATAAACCTGGCTATATTTTCGCTGCTGGGACTTATGTCTTTTAGCTCTTTCAGAGAATTAAGATCTTTATGGTCAAGTTTTTCAAGGATATCATTGAGGTATTTTTTAAGAATTTTAAAATCAACAAGCATTCCTGACTTATCAAGATCTTCGCCCTGGACTGTGATTTCCACTTTCCAGTTATGCCCATGCACGTTTTCACATTTGCCTTCGTAATTAAGAAGGTGATGAGCAGAAGAGAAATGGGATTCTACGCTTAGTTCAAACATTTTTATTTCCTGTGCGGTTTTTTATACTCATTTTGGATAACATTGTATAAAAAAACCGGCAGGATAAAAAGCCTGTCCGGTTAAAAATGCAAGAATCAATGCAAAAACGCAGTTAAGTTGCCAATTAGCCAAAAAACAGTTATGGCTTGATGAAATTTTTTCAAAGAATTAATTAACCAGAATTACGGGTTAGTTCTTTTTTAAAAATTCCTTAAAACGCCCACCCAACCCGCCCTGAAGGTGGGCGGCGGCTGCATGAATGAGGCTATGCTCCCGCTAACGCAGAGCCGCCGCCTCTTTTTTTATAAATTTTAAAGAATTTTTATCAAGCTATAGCTGTTTTTTAGCTAACCCGTCATTGGGGTTATTTAACTCGAATCTCTAATTGCATACATCCAATTAGCGACTCGAGTTATTTAGTAATTCGGGTCAAATGTTGAATATGTTCTTATTGCAGCAGTCTCAGTGCTTCATCAAGAAGTTCTTTATTTGTGGTTATTAACTTGCTGGTCATTTCCATCTGCATTTTTGCCTGTTGATAGAAAGTGACGTTAGCCTTTAAGTCCGTATTGGACATTTCGATAAGCCCGCTTCTGATTTCCCCTCTGCCTACAACGGGTTTTCCGGATTCTTCGTTTTCAATAAAATATCCCGCTCTTACCTGGGTAAGTCCGGCCGGGTTGTGGAAATTCATTACCGAAAGCTTGTATAAAGGAACTTTTATCTTACCATCGTCTGCTTTTCCGTATAAAACCCCGTCTCCCTCAATTTCAAACTCCTCGTATTTGCCGAGGTATTTACCGTTGCCGGGGTCAATCCAGAGCTTTATGTCAGTTGTAGGAACCATTGCCAGGTTATCTTCAGCTTTTACCCCCGTCGGGTCTTCATAAGCAGGAGTTCCTGCCTGGACTTCACCTTTGTCGTTGAGGATGTATCCCTGGACGGTATATCCTTCTTTTGTGCGGTAAACGCCTTCCTCGTCAAAAGTAAACTCTCCAAGTCTTGTATAAAGAGTTTTTCCGTCAGGTCTTTTGGTTACAAAATAACCCTGGCCTTCAAGGAAAACGTTTTCATCAGAAGTCCCGGGACGTGATTTCCCCTGGGAGATTTTTGTACGTAAATCATCAATAACAGCGCCGTCTAAAAAGTTCTTGAATGTGGACTGGACTTCTCTATAACCGGGCGTATAGATGTTTACAAGGTTTAAGGTAATCTGGTCCATCCATTCCTTGGTGATTGCCTGGGTATTTATCGCTGTAATAAAGGAATCTCTCATTTTTTACCTCCTTTATCTCTTTTGTTTTGCTTATCTCTGTAGTAAATTTTTTCGTATGGAATTCCTTCTGAATCAAGCCTGGTTCTTAAATTTGGGATATTATTCCTTAAAATATGTTCCATTGCCGTATCATTGGAAACAAACTCCGCTGACAGCCTGCCTTTCTGGCTAATCCTGAGTATTACCGAGGAATCCCCCTGAAAATCCAGTCTAACAGGTTTTTGTTGCTTGTGAGCATATTCTATCAGGTTGAATAAACCTTTTGAAAAGTTAATGCTTTTATATGACACTTGATTTGCGCTATCCAAAGCAGCAAAAGAAATATTGGAATTTTTCGGGTTAATTTCATTAATTGTAAGTTCATTTTTTTCCGAGCAAAACTTAAAAAATTCAATATCATCTTTTGAAAGGGAGTTCAAGCTGATTCTTTTTTCTCTTTCAGCGTTAAACAGCTTTCTTGTATCGTTAAGAAGGCTTGTATTATCAATACTTCTCATTTTTACAGAAATTTTATCTTTTTGAGCAAGCGCCTGCAAGCTTTTTACAAGGTTCATCCTGGCATCCGCCAGTTGAAGGTAAGTTCCTGAGGCTTCATGAGGTTGATTCTCCCCCAGGCCAAGAAGTTTAGTAAGATCAACGTCTTCCTGCAAACGGGAAAGCGTCGTGTCAAAGTCAGGCAGTTCCAGCTCAAAAGAAGAAAACATTCCTGTCAAATCCGGGTATGCATTGTCAAAATTAAGTATGGCGGGATTAACTATCATTTAAAAGCTGCCTTTCTTCTTCTGATAACTCTTCCTGTATGCGCTCCTGCATTTTTGCAAAATGTTTTTGGCCCGCAACTTCATCCAAAACCTTCATTTCAGCCCTTTTTTGCTCATCTTTATAGATTTCATGGGCTTTTTCCTTGTGTTTTTCCATCACGTTAACTTCTTTTTCCATTTCCTTTAATTTTTCTTTTTCTTCTTCCAGGCGTTTTATAGCTTCCTGTTTTTCTTCTTCGAGCTTTGCGATTATTTCATCGAGGTGTTTTATATAGTTATCATAATTTTCCATCAGGGCATGGTGGGCTGATCGCATGCTTTTTCTCAGGAGGTTAATGGTGTTTACGTTTTTGTCAATTTCCGCCTGAATCCTCATTACCTCGTTTTGAGCTTCCCTTACCACGTTAATTTGCTCATCTCGTTTCCGGATTCTGTATTTCAGTACTTTTTCAAGCCTATACTGAAACGGCACTTTCAGACCTCGTTATAACTTACCATATTAATTTTGAGCGAGTTTTTAAAACGAGATAACCTCTATTAAGATGAATAATTTTCCGCTCGTGTTCAATGATTTTTATTACTATATTAAATTTGGTAGTGGTTGAGATATGACTGATAAAAAATATAATCCTCCTTGTGTCATTCCGAGGAGCGACGCAGGGAATCTGTCCAACCTGGTATAAAATTATTATTGTTATCCGGCCAGATTGCCGCGTCGGACTTCGCACCTGTCTTGAAAGCTCGCATGCGTAAGCGGGAGCATAGTCTCATTCCCGCATTAAACGGCATTCCAGCCTCTGCTCGCTTTCGCTCCTTGCAATGACATTAAGTATCAGTCATTATTAGACCACTACTTTAAATTTTAATAATGTTTTTCTAAAAATCCATGAGCATAAGAATTTTTTTTCATCTGCTTATTTTTCGTCTTCATGCCGGGGATGGAAACTTTTTTAACTTTTATTGAATAGCCCATTTTTGATTTTGAAGTGTTGCTCCTGTAGTTCCCGGTTACGGGAATTACCTTTAAAGGGTCGTAAGACGCAGCAACCGGGATATGCCGGTCAGCCGCGGCAATGCCGTTAACCGGGTCATAACCCCGCCAGCCTCCCCCGGGAATATAAACTTCTGCCCAGGCATGCAGGTGAGCAGTATCCTGAATGTCGTCATCCGTAAAATACCCGCTTACAAACCTTGATTCCAGGCCCTGGTGCTTGCAGGACTCCATAAACAGTACCGCAAAATCCCTGCATGCCCCTTTTTTATCCTCCAGGGTTTCCCATGGTTTTTTTGCCGGGCCTGTTTCCCTGATTTCATACTTAAAACTGCCGTTTATTTTTTCTGATAAAACGGTTAAAAACCGGAGAACATCACCGTCTTCACTGTTTTTTACCTCATCGGAGAAGTTTTTCACGGCGGGATTTATACTGGAACTCTTTTTGCGCTTATATGGCAAACTTGTTTTGCCGGAGTCAACAATAAAATCATAAGGATTTTCCCTGTATGTTTCGACCCTGCAGTTAAAATCCACTGAAAAACGTTCTGTAAGTCCATTAAACCAGACTTTCATGCCGGTATTGTTTTCAGTATCAATGAAAAAAGTTTTATTTGACGGCGTTGGGCTTATTTTTATGTTAAAATCCAGCAATTTCTGGGTTAAATCGTTACGGGGGAAGATTTTTATCTCGTTTGGTTCCAGAAATACGGGCTCTGTGTATTCATATTCAATTTTATAATGCACATTTATTAACATTGCATCTTTTCTATAATGCTGTCTAATTCAATTGAGGGGATTTCATCCACGGATTTTCTCAATCTCTCCTGCCACCAGTCTGAAAGCTCTTTAATGTCATCTTTAAAAATCCTGAATTCCTTTATTTTATAGGTATCTCTCGGGCAAATAATCACGTCCATGGGATAATCCACATCTGAAGTGCTGATCCTGGTTGAGTCAAAAGCTAAAATACCTACCTTCAGGGCGTAAGGGATTTTGTCCTTATAAGTTAAAGTCCTGTCCAGAACGGGTTTTCCATAGCCCGTTGAGCCAATCATCTGGTAAGGCGTGCCGTGAGTAACTTCAATCCAGTTTCCCTGGGGGTATATCAGGTAAAGTTTATGCTCATCGTCGTTCTGGAGCTGGCCTCCCACTATGCAGTGGATATCAAAACCGATCCCGCTTTCTTCCAGGTATTCCTTGTCTTCTTTATGAACCCTTCTTATTTGCTTGCTGAAAGAATTTATCGCTTTATAAAGCTTGTCAAATGACTCGTCTTCCTCTTCCAGGGTTTCGTTAAAATAGGTAATCGCCTTGTCTCTTAACGATCTTAGCCCGGAAGTCATAATGAACATGGAGTGGTTGTGTCTTTGAAAGACCGTTACTTTCCTGGAACTTGTACATTCCCTGCCGGTTGTTATACGGGTGTCAGAGATCCCAAGAATCCCTCCCTCTACTTTAATCCCCAAACAAAAAGTCATAATTCCCCCTTACTGTTGTAATAATTGGTATTCATTTATATCGAAATATTTGTATGAAATATCCTGGTTTACCCTTGAGAGTTTCAGCTGGAAAAAATCAATAAATTCATGTAGTCCTGATTTAACTATAGTACCAATATCGCTGAACGCAAGCTCTGAATTTAAAGCCCCTAAAGACTGCTCGGCCTTGTTAACGTAAGTGTCCGTGGCAGTGGAAGAAATTGCATGAAGAGAATAGTTTGCCCGGTGCAGGCAAAAGTTGATTGACCTTGGGAATTCCTTGTCCAGGATCAGGAATTCAAGAATTTTATCGGGTTTTACCGATTTATATTTTTTTGTATACATTTCAAAACCGCTTGCCGATTTTAAAATGGCTGCCCACTGCAAAATATCGTAGTTTGAGCCGACAGACATTGACGACGGCAAAATATGGAAATATTTAACATCGATAATTCGGGAAGTCTGGTCAGCCCGCTCAAGCATCTTGCCCAGCCTGCCGAAATGCCAGCTTTCTCCCCTGGATAGCGTTGATTCCTGTATTCCTGAAAAAATATGGCAGTTTATCTTAATTTCCTCGAGAAATTCATGGATGGTGTCAATATTTAGTTTTCTTTGGGATATTTTTTTAACATACATATAAAATTTGTTAATTTGCTCCCACATCTCAATATTGATGATCTCCCTTACCGTAATGGCGTTGTCTCTTGCCATGGAAAGGCAGTTAAGGATTGAGTTCGGGTATCTTTTATCAAAGAGCATAAAGTTGATAACATTTTCCTTTGTCGTTTCGCTGTAGGTTTCAAAGAAATATTCCTTGCTCCCGCTAATCCAGACCAGGGGTTCCCATTGTTCATTCTTGCTTATGTCGGAATCAAGGATAAAATTCAGGTTAACGTCAATAATGCGCGCTATGTTTTCAGCCCGTTCAATGTACCTGTTCAACCAGTATAGGGAATTTGCAACTCTACTCAGCATATTTTTTTTCCTCCGGATTATCGGAAATAACCCAGGTGTCTTTGCTGCCTCCGCCCTGGGACGAGTTTACCACAAGCGAGTTTTTTTTGAATGCGACCCTTGTCAGGCCGCCGGGAATGACTGTAATATCTTCGCCGTAAATTATGTAGGGCCTTAAGTCTACATGGCGTCCTTCAAAGTTCTTTTTATTTATTATCGGGACTCTTGAAAGGCTTATTGTCGGCTGGGCAATGTATTTTCTGGGATTTACGCGAAGTTTTTCTATAAATTCTTTCTGTTGTTTTTTGGTCGACTTGGGGCCGATGAGCATGCCGTAACCGCCTGCCCCGTCAACGGTCTTGACAACCAGGTTTTCAATATTATTTATCACATATTCCAGTTCTTTGGGGTCTGAGCAGATATGTGTCGGGACGTTGGGAATAATCGGGTCTTCTCCCAGGTAATACTTGATTATTGCCGGAACATAACAATAAATCGCCTTATCGTCAGCTATTCCTGTCCCGGGGGCATTCGCAAGAGCAACGTTCCCGGCATTATAAGCTTCAATAAGTCCCGGAACCCCCAGCAACGAGTCTTTCCGGAAAAACCCGGGGTCAAGAAAGTCATCATCAATTCTTCTGTACAAAACATCGACTTTTTGCAGGCCTTTTGTGGTCTTCATAAACACAAAATTGTTTTCTACTATGAGGTCCCTGCCTTCTACAAGTTCCACGCCCATTTGCCTTGCAAGGAAGGAATGCTCAAAATAAGCGGAATTGTAAACCCCGGGCGTTAAAAGACATATTGTAGGCGAGTCCGTACGCCGGTTGAATATATAATTGAGCATATTAAAAAGATGGACGGGATAATCTTCTACAGGCTGGATTTTTAGGGTTTCAAAAAGCTGCGGAAAGGCTTTTTTAGCTATCTGCCTGCTTTCAAGCACATAAGATATGCCGGATGGGCATCTTAAGTTGTCTTCCAATACGTAAAACCGGCTCTTTTCATCTCTTATCAGGTCTGTTCCGGTTATATGACACCATATATCACGTGGAGGCCTTATTTCCTTGCATATCGGCCTGTAGGCGTTTGAAGACAAAATTATTTCTTCAGGAATAACTTTGTCTTTAAGAATGTTTTTTTTGTTATAAATATCGTTTATAAATAAATTAAGCGCAACTATTCTCTGCTTTAAGCCTTTTTCAAGGTTATTCCATTCGGAGCCTGTAATTATCCGGGGAATAATATCGAATGGGAATATTTTTTCCCGCCCTTCTCCCGAGCTGTAAACATTAAAGGTTATGCCCAGGTTTAAAAAAGCTTTTTCCGCGGCTTTCTGGCGGTTTAAAAGTTCCCCCTTGCCCATCCGGTTAATTTTTTCAACCACAACTTTAACCGCATCCCTGCAGGTACTGTCATCTATGAAGTATTCATCATAAAACCCTTCTGTTCTGTAATTATTGAATTTCAATATGAATTCCTTTATAAAGCCATAGAATCTCTAATATAATAACTAATAGTAAGTTATATAGCAATCGAATTTCGCCGGGAGTAATAAACCGGGAAAACAAAAAACCGGGCGTAATGCCCGGTATTAAAAGACGGTAGGTAGGATAACTTTTTTATCTGAGATAATTCAATAATGAAGGCTGAATAATTGCCGAGCCGACCTTCAAGGATGCCTGAAGGGCTGATTCCTGAAAACTCAGGTCTGAAATAGCTTTTGCAAAATCGACGTCCTGGGCTTTTGATTTTGTGTCTGTAATGCTGATTTCATTATCTAAATGAATATTTTCGGTGACTTCAACTCTTTCCAGCAAACCGCCAAGTGAAGACTGTATTTCCAGCAGCCCGTCCAGGTCGTTGTCCAGGTCATCCAGTCTTTGTCTTATAACTGCCTCGTCCTGCCCCCCTTTTAGCTCCTCGGCAAGGGTAATCATCGTATAAAGCAGTCCCTGTCCCTCGGTAGTGTCCGGTGTTAAAGGATTATCGTCATGATCGCCCGTGTAGTAATAACCAAATACCTCGTCACCGGCTACATTTACGGTTACGGTAACACCTTTAGCGATTTCCACCTGCCTTTCTGCGCTTCCGTCGCCTGATCCGTTATACTGGACTTCCCCGGGGTTAATTCCGTCTGTAAATGGCGGTGTGCTGGTATTTTGACCACCAAAGAGATATTTTGAACCTAACTGCGTATTACCAAGTGATTTTATCTGCTCAATAAGTTGTTCTATCTCAGCTCCTATAAGCTTTTTCTCGTCGCTGCCTGATGTTGCGTTTAAGGACTGGATAGTCAGTTCCCTGGCCCTTTGAATGGAATCAATGGCTGTTAAGATTATACTGTCAGCGGTTTCAATCTCAGATCTTGCCATATCAATGTTTTTAAGATAGGTTTCAATTTTATTAAGGGAAGAATTGGAATTTATAACAGTCATTGCGGAAAATACATCTTCTGATGCCCTTTTAAATTCCTTTCCTGAAGCTATTTTTTCCTGCAATTCCACTAACAAATCCCTGTTGGCAGTAATGTTTCCCAGCACACTATTGCTCATGTAACTGTTAGTAATGCGTTGATAATCCATTTTGTCTTCCTCTTGTATTAATTAACTCCGGTTTTTAATTGCATAGTCATATCCTTGCTTTTGGCTAATTGGCGATCCAGGTTAATTATCTGTTAATTAACCATATTAAGTATTGTCTTAATATTCTCATCAAGTACGTTAAATATTCTTGCGGCAGCTTCATAAGACCTCTGGAACCTGATTAAATCAGTCATTTCCTCGTCAAGGTTAACGCCGGTTACCATGTTTCTTTGCAGTGAAACCTGGTTGGAAACCGCTTCTTTTATATCAAAGTTATTTTTTATGGAATTTGCCTTACTGGCAATTTCCCCGACCATATTGGTTATAAACTGCTCGGACGTGGCTCCGGAAAGCCCGGCTATAGAACTGTCATCTCTCATTTTTGACATAAGAAGGGCATTGGTTCCATCGCCTGTTTCCGAGAATTCCACTCCCACAAACCCG
Source organism: Candidatus Gastranaerophilales bacterium (assembly GCA_028281965.1). Classification (GTDB taxonomy): domain Bacteria; phylum Cyanobacteriota; class Vampirovibrionia; order Gastranaerophilales; family UBA9971; genus JANQEB01. The sequence continues at coordinate 10,743 of JANQIY010000101.1, read as the reverse complement.
GCATCGGCCGCCGCAATCTGGTAAGGATTGCTAATTATGGCGTCATTTACCGTTATAATCTTTGCGAACCCGGCTGAGCCTGCCGGAAATGTTCCGGCGTCATCCACGAAGAAAAGTAACGGGTCCGCATCCAGGGGCTGCGCAGCATCTATGGGATTAGACGTATTGTTGGATAATTCCGGGGGATCAACCGAGTCGTCAATATATCTCCCGTTCTGTTGAATTGCGTTAAAAGCATCCGCAACGCTGTATGCAAGAGTGTCGAGTTCGTCCATAACGGATTTTATGGTAAGCTTATTAGCTTCAGAACCGCCCATTTCCAGAATACCGGCTATTTGACCGGAACCTATTACTGAAGAAGCATCTGAGACCAGTACTCCGCCGGTACCGTTTTCTATCTGGACAATTGCCGGGTTATCTATATCCCCGCTTACGGCATTAAAGAACCCTGTCTGTTCCGAACCGCTTACAAGGTTGGTAGCTCCTATCGACAATGTCACTGAACCATTTGAATGAGAAGTGATATCCACCGGTATCAGGCTTGAAATCTCATCAAGCAGCAAATCCCTCTCATCAAGCAGGGAATTCGGTATTGACCCCTGAGAGCTTGAGAGGGTTATTGATTCGTTAAGTTCAGCTACCGAGTTTAGTTTGTCATTGAGGTCACCCAGCGCAATATTCAGCTTGCTGCTGTCAAGCGTGGAAGGGTCGGTGTAATCCCCTACAAGGCTTGTCCTCAAGTCTTCCAGGCGGGTATAAACGGAATTCATGGTCGTTGTTAACTCCAGCGCGCTCTGGACAACGTTATTCCTGGCGACAATATCCGTAGGGTTCGTCGCAAGATAACTTAAGGCCTCGTAAAATGAGCTAAGAGTGTTGTTTATACCCGAATTATCAAGCTCGCTTGTAATATCCTCAATTAAATTCGCATTGCTGTTCAGTTCTTTATAGTAATTATACTGTGCACTTTCTCTCCTGTAATAATTATCGAGGTAAATATCCCTGTTTCGGCTAATATCACTGATAATAGCCCCTAAACCATCCTGGGTCGCTTTTATCGGCAAGCTGGAAAAATTTCCGCTGGTAAGCTGCGACAGTTCCGCTCTTTGCTTGCTGTATCCCGGCGTGTTCATGTTGGAAATATTATTACTGATAAGGTCCATAACAGACTGGTTTAGCGTTAATGCCCGCTGGGCAGTATATATGCCGAATAAGGATGATGTCATAACCTTTTCTCCCCGTGTTTGATTAGGCTTCGTGTATTACCGAGCTTATGCTTTGTGAGCTTTCATCTTTTATTGTCTTGCCCTGGCTGTTGTAGTAAGAGTTTTCAGGTACAAGGGCATTCACAATTGATGTTATTGAGCTTTCAATAATGGTTAAGGAATGTTTTATAAGCTCGGCATTAATATTGTTCTGTTTTTGAGAGTTTACTAAAAGCTCGCTTAGCTTTTTTCTAAGGCTTTCAAGGTAGTCAGCCCTGCTTTTTTCTTCAACGCCGGCTATAATTTCCCTGAGTGAGGATTTGTCCGGATATAGTTCCTGTCTTTTTTCTTCCAGTTTTTCAATGGCTGAATTGTACGTTTCCAGCTTGCTGTCAACCTCTATTATGCCTTTTATATCACCTTTTATGAGGTAATCCTTTTTATCGCAAATATACTGCTCAAGCTTTGAGCAGGCATCGATTTCCTGTTCAAGTATTTTTTCAAGTTCCATTATTTCTTTTTGCATTTTTATATTCCTCCCGAGTTTTTTGTAAATTTATGCCGTATAATCTGCAAAAAGGCTTGTTCCATACTTTAGGGCTTCTTCTATCTCCTCTTTTTCAATGTCGTTTATATTATGACTGCTTGCAAACCGTTGTACTTCCTCTATATAAGGATTTTTTGCCCTTACAGGCCCTGTTTCGCTTTCTTTTCCAATTTTTCCCTGATAATCAATATTTTTAGACGAAATTGATACTTTAACGTCTTCTTTCGGAAGATTAACAGGCTTTTGAGCTCCATCGTTTCTTTTTACTGATTGCTGAAAGGCATTTTGAGCCCTTAATACCTGTAAAATATTATCCTGTGAACCTATTGTACCTATTGTCATGTTTGTTATCCTCTAAACTCTATATCAGGTCTTTCATCTGTTCATAAATCTGTTTTGCGAACCCAAAGGAAGTTTCCGGGCTTGATGATATGTTCTTTGCGATTTCGTCGAGGTACATAGACCTGAACATTTCCTCGCCCCTGCCGCCGGAAAACATCTCTTCCCGCTGTATGGTTGCGTCCATTGCCTTGAACATCTGGCCTATAAACACGGCTTCAAACTGTTTTGCCGCTTCCATCAGTTCGTTTTCGGACTTATTGGCAAAATCAACGCTTGAAAGACTGTTAATGCCGCTTTGCTTTAAGCTTAAGTTTATTTGCTGTTGTGCTGTGTTTTCAATCATTTTATTTTCCTTTTATTTCCCGTAATCCCGGGAATTTATCCTGTTTAAATTATTTCCAGCTTTGCCTGAAGGCTTCCTGCTGCTTTTAGGGCCTGCAGTATTGATATAAGGTCGTATGGAGTAACCCCGATAGAGTTTAAAGCCCTTACCAGTTCACTGAGATTGGCGTTTGCAGGAACTTCCACAAGCCTTCCCTGGGCTTCGATAACTTCTATTTCGGAATTCGAAACCGGCATTGTTGTTCCGATTGTCGCAAAATCGCCAGGCTGTGAAATCTCGTTGGTGGTCTTGACCGTTACGCTGAGATTGCCGTGCGCAACCGCTGCCGGAAGCAGTTTTACGTTGTTTCCTATTACTATAGTTCCCGTTCTTTCGTTTATTACAACCTTTGCTATGGAGTCCGTGCTGTTTAAAGTAATATTTTCAAGGATTGAAAGGAATTTTATCCTGTTGTCATTGAAATTTTCAGGTATGTGAATCTTTACGGCACTGCCGTCCAGGGCTTTTGCGGGTGCAAGCCTTTCATTTACCACGTCTGCAATCCTTGCTGCCATTGTAAAATCCGGTTTGTGCAAAACCAGTTTTAGCCCTTTATCATCCCCGATACTTGAGGTGATATCCCTTTCTATAATTGCCCCGCTCGGGATTCTGCCGGAAGTGACTATGGTTGTCCTTACGGAACTTCCGCCTGCTGCCACGCTTGTTCCGCCAACGCTTATAGGGCCCTGGGCAACTGCGACAACCTCCCCGTTAGGGGCCATCATATGTGTCTGGATAAGGATTCCGCCTTCAAGGCTTGAGGCGTCAGCCATTGATGATACTGTAACGTCAATACTGTCGCCGTTCCTGGCGAATGGCGGAGCCATTGCGGTTACGATTACCGCTGCTGTATTGCCTTTTTTGATATCGTTCGGGGAATCAATAACAGTACCCAGGTTTTTTAGCAGTGAAACATTGGTAATCTGTGTTGACCTGCTGTTATCTCCCGTTCCTGGAAGTCCAACAACTACGCCATAACCTACAAGCTGGTTTTCACGTATTCCATCAACGTGTGTAATGTCTTTTATCCTTACTTTATTTGCATAAACCGGCATGTAACTTGCATTAATCAACATTAAAAGTGTCAAAATCCAAACTATTCTTTTCATATCCTTTTATTCATCTCCATTTATAATTTATTTTTCTTAGAAAAGGTATCCAAATATTCTGTTAATTAAGCTTTCAGAATCATATCTTGAAACCGTGCCGTTCCCTACTACCGCAAGCTGTAAATTTGCCACGTTATTGGATTGTACCGTTCCTGCGTTGGTGATAAACCTGGGGTCGACAATACCGCTCAAAATCATCTGGGTTTTTTCCCCGGAGTTTATGGCAACCTTTTTGCCCTGGACTACAAGGTTTCCGTTGGGCAAGACCTGCACTACCTGCGCTGTCATTGTATCCTGAATCTGCATTGTTCTTTCGGCGCTTGCTTCATTGCGGGTTAGGGAAGTCCCTCCAAAACCGTCCATGTCAGGAATTTCAACCCTAATGCCATTCTTTGAGCTGCTGAAGAGTGTGTTTAACAGGCTGCTGAAACCGTCTGTCAGGTTGGAATTTGCGTTTACGTCAAGTTCCACGTCATTTAATACGACCGCATTCTCGTTGATTACAACTGTTATAACGTCCCCGATAGACTTTGCCCTTACCGTGCTGAAAAGGGATTTGGGCTGGATTGAATAGACAGCCTGGGAAATTCCACTTTTAAACAGTGATTCCGCAAATGCTCCCTGGCTTATTAAAACCGATAAAGCCAGGCATATTGATAATTTTGCTGATTTTTCCCTCTTCATTTTTTATCTCTCCTACCTTTGTCTTGTTTTCCTAAATGTTTACCAGTACTATGTTTTTTCCTATTATTTTCCCGACGTAATTTTTTTTGTATATTTCGCTTTTTACCTTGATAAAATCTCCTGTTTTCCCGCTGGTTAATGCAATGCAGGGAATTATCACCGAGACCGTTGGGGTTTTAAAAATCACGGAAACCGGGCTGTTTTTGACTATTGTCGGCACGGCTTCTATGTCGTCAAGTTCAATTATTTGTCCCGGCCTGATATTTCTTCTTGCCATATACTTTTCAGGAGCAAAATTCTCTCCGGGCAACTTATTAAGCCCGGAAGTTATTTCTTTTTTCTCCATTTTGAGGTTTTTAAGGGTATTACCACGCTTTATCCAGTCCCTGGAAACCCATACCTTGCTTTTGACCGTTATTTCCGCCCTTGCCCCAAAGGTTTTGATTTTTACCTCATCAACGTATAATATGACCTTTATAATCGAAACAGCGTTTAAATTGCCTATTTCTGTTGCTATTCTCACTTTTCCATCAGGAACTTCCACCGTTTCATAAGGCAGTGACCTGATGTTAACTTCTACGCTTCCTTTATAATCACGGTTTAACCGGGCAGTAATATCCTGTTTTATCTGCTCGGTGATAAATTGAGATTTTAAAACAGCGCTATATGCCATGGGATTGTTTCCCAGAAGCATAATTGTTGTTAAAACCGCTATGTATAAGATTTTTCTCAATTTATTCCCCCTTTTTAAGGTTTCCGGTTAATTTGCTAACTCATACGATTGAGCGTTTGCAGAATGTTATCTGATGATTTAATCAGCTTGGAATTCGCTTCAAATGCTCGTTCTGCCTGGATAAGGTTTATAAGTTCATCTACCATCTGGACGTTTGAGCCTTCAAGGAATCCCTGCTGAAGGCTTCCCAGCCCGTCCTGGCCGGGTTGGCTTTCTATCGGGTTGCCCGAGGCCGAGGTTTCGAGGTAGAGATTTCTGCCTATTGCGCTCAGGCCTGAGGGGTTAGCAAATTTTGTCAGCGTTAATGACCCGATTTGATTTTGGTTTACATCTCCCGCTATTTTTACGGATACGGTGCCGTCAGGAGTAATGCTTATTTCCTGCGCATCTATTGGGATCGAAACCTGGGGCTGGATTATAAAACCATCGTTTGTTGTTAGCTGGCCATTGGCGTCGATTTTAAAGCTGCCGTCCCTTGTATATGCCGTTGAACCGTCGTCCATAAGCACCTGGAAAAACCCGTCACCTTCGATTGCCACATCAAGCGGGCCTCCGGTGGCTTTGAAAGCTCCTTCGCTAAATTCCCGCATTGTTGCCGATGTTTTAGTCCCCAGTCCAATCTGTATTCCCACAGGTTGTGTGGTTCCCTGGAATATCTGCGCGCCTGCCGGTTTTATTGTCTGGGACAGTAAGTCCTGGAATTCCGCTCTTACCTTTTTATAACCTGTTGTGTTCACGTTCGCCAGGTTGTTGGATATTACATCAATATTCAGCTGCTGTGCCATCATACCTGTTGCTGCTGTTGTTAGTGACCTTAACATAACTTTCCTCCGCTTTTATTAAAATTAATTTAGTTTAATCCCCCGGTTATTACGTAAGTGAACCTACTTCCGTTACTGTTTTTTTCAATGTCCCGTTACTGTTAGAAACCACTTTTGCAAGAGTTTCATAAGTCCTTGAGCCGCTTATGGAGTCAATCAGGCTTTTAACCATATTTGCGTTTGAACCTTCAAGATAGCCCTGCGAAATACTGGGATTATCCATCTCTACAGCATTTTGCATATTATCGGCGTTTTGAAAAAGGCTGTTACCCACTGTTATAAGTTTTGATTTGTCCTCAAAATCTACTATTCTAAGCTTGTCAATCTCAGCCCCGCTGTGAATTATCCTTCCATCAGCTGATATAACTATATCTCCGGCACTTTGTCCCTGTATGTTGATGTTTATAGTCCCGCCGCCCTCGGAAAGTACTTTAAATCCTGATTGCGTCACTAAATCACCTTCGTCATTTAACATAAAATTTCCGTTTCTCGTGTAAAATTCTCCATTTTCAGTCTGGACAGCGAAAAATCCATCGCCGTTAATCGCAACATCAAGAGTTCCGTCAGTTTTCTTAAGGGGCCCCTGTTCAAGGTCAAGGTGTGTCTGGTCTATAATGCTCCCGGCGCTGATATTTCCGACCGTTTTTAGACCGGGGCCCGTCTGGTCCGAGGGATTAAACACTTCAACGTTAATGTCCCGAATATTCCTGAATGTGGGTATTAATTGCTTAAAACCAACCGTGTTAACGTTTGCCAGGTTATTTGCAATGATGTTGTTCTGGTCAAGTATGCTTGCCATTCCTGCTGCTGCTGTATTAATACCCTGTAACATTCTTACCTCCCGACTTACCGGTTTTTATTGCTGCTGTTGAAGTTCCAGCACTTTTTTTACATAGTTTTGCGTTTCGCTGAATGGCGGGATTCCGCCGTATTTGTTTATGTTTTCAGGCCCGGCATTGTATGCTGCAAGCCCCAGTTCTACTGAATTGTACCTGTCTATAAGGTTTTTAAGGTATTTTGTCCCGCCTGCGATATTCTGCTCAGGGTCAAACGGGTTATCAACTCCCAGTTTCCGGGCAGTAAAGGGCATTAATTGCATTAAACCCTGCGCCCCGGCTGAAGAGACCGCCCTGTTATCAAATGCCGATTCCGCCTGAATCACCGCATTTACAAGGGATTCATTCAGTCCGTTTTCCCTGGAATACTTTTTTACCAGGTCATCTATGTCTCTTTTATCAGGTTTTTCAGGTAGTGATGAAGTTTTTGCTTGCTCGACTTTTTCGTTTAATACTTTTTCAAAGGACTTTATTCCGGTTGCATGGTTTGAGTTAAGCATATTGATTTTCTGCTCAATTGAGCAGATTCTTGTTTCTATTTGCCTTATTCGGCCAAGTGTTATGTCTATGCTCGCTAAATTCATCCTGCCCTTTGTCCTGAAGTATATAACTACCCACACGTTACTATCTAAATTACAATATCAGGAGGGTGTTATCATCCTTCGCAGGATGTATATACATTTTTTAAGCTAAATCCGAAGGTTAATATTAGTAAAAACTTGAATAAATATTTTTCACAATTGACTTGAGTTGCTAATTAGCCAAAAGCCAGGATATGACTATGCAATTAGCAACTCGAGTCAATTGTAAGAAAGGATGAAAAAATTTTCGGGCATTTTTGCGTATAGAGAAGCAGCTTTTGAAGCAGGGTGCTAAAAATTAGACCCTTGTAGCGTCTGAGCGGTCTTTACCGCAGCACTTCTTGAACTTTGAGCCGCTCCCGCAGGGACAGGGATCGTTCCTGCCTACTTTTTCCCCTTTTTTCACGGGAGTATGATTTTCTTCCTCTGATGGCGGCGGGATAAAGTTTTCAGCGGCTTTAGTCAGGTCCGTGTCAATGGATTCAAACTCCTCATCGCCCATGTTTACCACCTGTATTTCAAATTTTGTCCTGAACAGGTGAGCTACGGTTTCCCTTTGAATCTCGTGCATCATATTATTGAACATCTCAAAAGCTTCTCTTTTGTACTCAATGAGCGGGTCTCTTTGTCCGTAAGCCCTTAAGCCTATGCCTTCCCTTAGCATGTCGTTGTTATGAAGGTGGTCAATCCATTTGCTGTCAATAATCCTGAGCAGCGTTTCCCGCTCAAGGCTTCTCATAATGTTGTCAGGATCGCCCGGGGTCTGGGATTTAATCTCTCCCTCAACGTTAATATCTTTTACAACTTCGTTATGCAGCTCTACTATAGCTTTTTCATGCTCATTATAAGCTTCAATCGCAAATGACTTGATTTTTTCATAGATTTCTTCATATTTTAAACTGATTATATCTTCGCTTTTAAGCTTGTCCGAAAGCTGCGGGAATACGGAATGAACGTTTCTTACCAGGGATTCGATATCCTCGTTAATGTACTCTGCGGGACGCATTTCCGGGTTTATATAGCCGCCAATCAGCCTTTCTGCCTCTTTTTCCATCATATAGAGGATATCTTTATATACATTTTCGCCTTCCAGCACTTTTCTTCTCTGGGCGTAGAAAAGCTCTCTTTGCTGGTTCATAACGTCGTCAAACTGCAAAACCTGTTTTCTTATGTCAAAATGGTAAGTTTCAACTTTTTTCTGGGCAGAAGCTATGCTTCTGCTGACTATTGGGGCTTCGATAGCTGTATCTTCTTCAATTTTAAGCATTTCCATCATGTTATAGAGCTTTTCGCCGCCGAAAATACGCATCAGGTTATCTTCAAGCGAAAGGAAAAACCTGGTAGAGCCGGGGTCGCCCTGTCTTGCAGCACGACCTCTCAGCTGGTTGTCAATACGTCTTGATTCGTGTCTTTCCGTGCCGATCACATAAAGCCCGCCCGCTTTAACAACTCTTTCATGCTCTTGCTGGGTTATTTTATACGCTTCATCAAGCGCTTCCTGTTTTCTTTTTTCGTACTCCTCGGTGGACATCTGGTCTTTGTCCATTCCTGAGAGCGTCTCTTTTGCCAGGAATTCAGGGTTTCCGCCGAGGATGATGTCTGTTCCCCTACCTGCCATATTGGTTGCGATGGTGATTGCACCGTATCTTCCCGCCTGGGCTATTATGTTAGCTTCTTTTTCATGGTGTTTTGCGTTTAAAACATTGTGTTTAAGCCCTTTTTTTGCCAGAAGTTTCGATAAGAGCTCTGATTTCTCAATACTTATGGTACCAACCAGTATTGGCCTGCCTTTTGCCTGTTCTTCCTCGATTTCTTCTACTACTGACTTGTATTTCTGGATTTCGGTCTTGTAAATCACATCAGAAAGGTCTTCTCTTATGTCTTTTTTATTTGTGGAAATTGAGGTAACCTCAAGGTTGTAAATCTTTCCAAACTCGGCTTCTTCGGTCATTGCGGTTCCTGTCATGCCTGCCAGTTTGGGGTAAATCCTGAACAGGTTCTGGAAAGTGATGCTTGATAGGGTCTGGCTTTCATCCTGAATTTTAACGCCTTCTTTTGCCTCGACTGCCTGGTGGATTCCGTCGCTCCAGCGTCTTCCTTCCATCAACCTGCCGGTGAACTCGTCGACAATCACCACCTGAGCGTCTTTTATCACGTAGTCCGTATCTTTAAGGAAAAGTTCCTTTGCTTTTAAGGCATTTAGCACATAATGGGCAAGCATGGTTGACGGGTCGAATATGTCATTGACGCCAAAAAGCTCTTGCGCCTTGTCAATTCCCGGTTCGTGAAGGATTATGTTTTTGTTTTTTTCCTCAACTTCGTAATCAATATCTTTTACAAGTTTAGGAGCAATTTTTGCGGCAGTTTTATAGGTTTCAGCAGATTTTTCAAGCCTTCCGCTAATTATAAGAGGGGTTCTGGCTTCGTCAATCAGGATACTATCCACTTCATCGACAATAGCGTAGCTGTAAGGCCTTTGTAGACACTGGTCAAGGCTTCCCGCCATATTATCCCGCAGGTAGTCAAACCCAAACTCATTATTTGTGCCGTAAGTAATATCAGCAGCGTATGCCTGCTTCTTTTCCTCCATGTTTAACTTGTTTCCGCTGGCCAGGACAACTCCCACATCAAGCCCGAGAAATTTATAAATACGTCCCATCCATTCACTGTCACGTTTTGCAAGGTAGTCATTTACCGTTACTATATGCACGCCCTTGCCTGTAAGCGCATTAAGATATGCAGGAAGCGTAGCTACAAGTGTTTTACCTTCTCCGGTACGCATTTCCGCAATCTGGCCGCGGTGAAGGATGATTCCTCCCATTAACTGGACATCAAAATGCCTCATATTAAGCGTTCTTTTGCCCGCCTCCCTGACGACCGCAAAAGCCTCGGGAAGTATATCCTCGAGGGCTTCTTCTTCAAGCTCCCTATCCCGTTTGGGGTCGGATGATGTTTTTCTCCGGGCAAGAGTGTTTTTAAATTCGTTGGTTTTTGCCCTTAATTGCTCATCTGAAAGCTTGCTGATTTCAGGTTCAAGCGTGTTGATAAAATCAACTGCCGGTTGAAGCTGTTTTAGTTTTCTTTCGTTTGGATCGCCGAATAGCTTTATTAAAAATTCAATCATTTTACGCTGGTTTTCCAATTGTTTCTGTTTTCAACAAGATTTTACCACATCAATATTCATGTGAATATTTAATGCACTGTACAACCGGACAGTACAGTCGGTTAAAACTGATTTTTACAATATTGGCGGTCTCCCGGCACGCTTTTTTCTATAAATTTTAAGGAATTTAGCGAAGCAGCAGGTTGGGTTAATTTTGTAAATTGACCCGGCCTGCTCAACTTGTATCTATGGTAACTTACAGTGAGTCTGTAAACAGAAGGTATTTTACATGGTAAATAATCCTATAAGGAGTAAACAATAAAAACTTAAGTGTTTTTAAAATTTTCAAAAATTCATTCTCCCTCCACCCACCCAATTTTTTCTTTGGTCTCGCTTCCCT
>JANQIY010000095.1 GCA_028281965.1 Candidatus Gastranaerophilales bacterium | reverse complement strand
TACTTATCGCGTATCAGCATTAATTGGCTAGACCCCGCATCAAGTGCGGGGTGACAGTTTAAGTTTAATTTATCCAATTTAGAACTGAATTGCCCTGGGCTGAACAACAGGGCAGGTAAGAAAAAATTCTTACGCATCTTGTCATCCTGAACCGCTGGCTGACTGCTATAATCGAGGAGTTAAAGCATTCAAAACCGGTAAGGCCCTTCGCATTACACGCAAATCAAGGCAAATTTCCCCCGGCTCAGGGTGGATATACGTAAAAACTTTTTCAACTTTCCTTAACGATAAGTGACTTCGCTTAAATTTCTGTTCTCTTTTACAGACGTATCATTTCAGAAAATACTGTCGCAAAAAACACAAAAGAATGGCTAAAAACCATTCTTTCTGTGGTTATATTATAATTGACAGACTTAAACCAGCATATTTAAGCCGTCTTCTTCTTCGCTATTTTGTTGGAAAGGAAGGTAAAATCCGCCCGGGCCTTTTCTATCCTTATCAGTGCTTGCTGTATCAAAAACTTCCAGGCCGGTTTTACTGCCGGTTGCGTACATTTCTTTTAATTCGGAGCCGTCAGGTCTTTCCGAATTAACGTGAATTTTACCGTCAACTGTTCTGGAAAGGTTCATAGCCTGTGCTTGTGCTGAATGGGCTTTGAGCGCATTTATTGAAGCAAGGGCTTGCTGGGAAAGGTTTACATTAAGACCTGTACGGTTAGCTGCAGCCTGTTTTACAGCGTTAATATCATAACCCGCATCAAAAAACTTGACTTCAGCGTTATTGTTTCCGGAAAACCTGCTCTGTGCTGAATTGGTTTTTCTTGCAGCAGAAGTAAGAATTTCTTTTGCAACTTTGTTTAATTCATTCTCTGAAACAATTCCGCTGTTTGATGAAGCGGGTATAGCTGCTCTGCTCTCAACTCCCAGGTTTGTGTTGATGCTTAAGGCCATATTGTACTCCTTAGAAGCTTAACGTATTATTTTCATCGGCCTTTACCGGGTTTTGCTTTAAGTATTTAAGCAGGCAGCAATTTTAAAAAAATGCCCTGAATTCAGGTATACATTGAAATATGACCTTACAAAAATTTAAAAATTTAATTTAATAAAACTTAATATTGTTTAAAAATGAAAAGATAAAGTCTCTCAAAAGCTTAAGCAGGTAACAAAAAATTCTTATTTAGATTATGTTATTCATCAGACACAATTTAGTTCTTATCAAGCTTTTAATTTTTATTAACTTAACATTTTCAATATTAATAATTGAACAATTGATATGTTTTGCTTAATATAGTTTTTATAAAACGTTTGACGGTTGGATTATTAGTATTATTAATACTCTCTAGCGTTGCTTTTATCGAACCTCTAAATTTTGACAGGATCTTCAGAAAACTCCTAAAGGAAAGCGCTAATGTATTATGCTCATAGTATAGAAGGTAAAGAAAAAGAAGGAAATTGGCAAGAATTAGATGTTCACCTTGAAGAAACAGGCGATATTAGCGGAAAAAACGCCGCAAAATTTAATCAAAAAGACCTGGGGGAAGCTCTTGGACGGCTTCATGACATAGGTAAGTATTCTCAGGCATTTCAAGACCGTTTGGACGGTGGAGTCAAGGTTGATCATTCGACAGCAGGCGCAAACGAAGCTGTAAATTTGTTTGAAAATCTGGGTAAAGAAGTTTTAGCTTATTGTTTAGCAGGACATCATGGCGGTTTGCCGGATACTTGCAATTTAGAAGAAAGATTTAATAAAGATATAGAAGATTATTCCGCTTATAAATCTGAAAAATTTAATTATGATATCAAATGGGATATTAGCAATCATGAAACTTCATTTTCAAAGTCTTTTTTAACCAGAATGCTTTTTTCCTGCCTTGTTGACGCTGATTGGCTAAATACAGAGGAGTTTTATAAAGGAAAAGAAAGAACTCCGCAGGAAAAATTAATAAATTTATATGATAAATTGCAGAAAAAGCTTGATGATTTTAAAAGTCCTAAAACAACTATAAATATTAAAAGAGAGGAAATATTACAGGCATGTAAACAAAAAGCTCCCGGAGAACAAGGTTTATATTCCCTAACTGTCCCGACCGGAGGCGGAAAAACAATTTCTTCCATGGCTTTTGCCATGGAACATGCAGAGAAACATGGCTTAGACAGAGTAATATACGCTATTCCTTACACCAGTATCATTGAGCAAAATGCCCAGGTTTTCAGGGATATATTTGGTACTGAAAATGTTTTGGAACATCATAGCAATTATATATTTGAAGAAAAAGAGACAGATGAGAAAGAGTATTTAACTGCAGAAAGGATGAAGCAGGCAAGTGAAAACTGGGATTCACCGATAATTGCGACAACAAACGTCCAGTTTTTTGAATCTCTTTTTGCTAATAAACCTTCAAAGTGCAGGAAGCTTCACAATATCTCTAAGAGCGTTATTATTCTTGACGAAGCGCAGATGATTCCGACTGAATACCTGATCCCTTGCGTAAATGCGATAGGGGAACTGGTTAAAAACTATAATTGCACGGTGGTTTTGTGTACCGCTACCCAGCCGGCTCTGGATGATAAATTCAAGACAATTGGATTGGGGGTTGAAGAAATAATCCCTGATAGAGAAGAGCTATTTAAGTATTTTGAGCGGGTGGATATAAAAAATATCGGCAGAAAAACTGATGACGAGCTGGTTGAAGAAATCTCGGATTTAAAGCAGGTTTTGGTGATTGTGAATACCAAAAAACATGCTCTTGAACTTTATAAAAAGCTGGAAGGAGAAGGTGTTTATCATTTAAGCACGCTTATGTGCCCGGCGCACAGGAAAGAAGTTATCGCCGAAATAAAGGGCAGGCTTAAAGATGGATTGCCGATAAAAGTAGTCTCTACGCAGTTAATAGAAGCGGGGGTTGATATAGATTTTCCTGTTGTATACCGCTCAATCGCCGGCGCTGATTCGATAGCGCAAGCCGCAGGCAGGTGCAACCGGGAAGGTAGGATTGATAAAGGAATTGTAAGAGTATTTGAGTCAGCCGAAAAACATGGAATGCCAAGAGGTTCGCTTAAACAACCGGCACAAGTTGGAAGGGGTATTTTTGAGGATTTCCCTGATATTTCGTCTATCGAAGCAATAGAGCAGTATTTTAAAACGCTTTTCTTTTATGCAGGAGAAAAGCAGCTTGATGCAAAGTCTATTATGGAGAAATTTAAAAAGAAAAAAAGAGGGGGATATTCTTTTTCTTTCAAGGAAGCAGCTAAAAATTTTAAATTTATCCGGAATAATACCAAATCCGTGATAGTTCCTCATGAAGAGGATTCGTTGAAGATAATGGATAAGCTAAAACATGCTGAATTTCCTAAAAAATATTTGCGGCAATTACAGCCTTATACGGTGAATCTTTATGAGCAGGATTACAGGGAATTACTGGGGAAAGGTTCTATAGAGGAGTTTAAAGATATAACTGCAATTTTACTAAATCCAGGTAAGAATTACGATGAAAATACAGGAATTATTATAAACAAGGAATCAGAGGCGTTATTTGATGTTTAATAAAAAGGCATGCTATTATATTATCCAAGTCGCTCCTATGCAGGTGCGTGGATTGAAACTTAGAACTTTATTATTTAAGAAGAACTCTTAATTTTATAAGGGTTCTTTTTTTATGGATTGAAATAAGAATTAAAATATGATATAAATATTAAAGTTCTAAGAATATTGAAATCCGCAAGGGAGGAAAAAGAAAAATGTTAAAAATTGTTGAACTTTTGATTCGGGTATTATTACGAGAACTAATAAAATACATAATGAATGATTATCCATTTGGATTATAAATAAAAAAAAGAAAGGAGGCAAAAATGGCTTATGGAGTGAAATTAAGGGTATGGGGAGACTATGCATGCTTTTCCCGCCCGGAAATGAAGGTTGAACGGGTAAGTTATGACGTAATTACCTCATCTGCCGCCAGGGCAATACTGGAAGCTATCCACTGGAAACCGGCTATTAGCTGGAAAATCGACAAAATTCACGTTATTAAGGAAATTAAGTTCGATAACATCCGCAGAAACGAACTGGCAGGCAAGATTTCCGAGCGGAACGTAAAACAGGCGATGGAAGGAAAGGAAGTCGCCTTATACCAACTGATTAACGATGAGCGCCAGCAAAGGGCTTCGATGATTTTAAAAGATGTGGAATACGTTATAGAAGCCCACTTTGAAATGACAGAAGCAGCAGGCGAAGAAGACAACGAAGCAAAGCACTATGAGCAGTTCACAAGAAGAGCGGGGAAAGGACAATGCTTCAACCAGCCATACTTTGGCTGCCGTGAATTCCCGGTAAACTTCGAGCTTATCGAAGAAGGACAGGATTTGCCGGAAAGTTTTTACAAAGGGCAAACTCGCGACCTGGGTTTTATGCTCTGGGATATTGATTTTAAAAACAATATGACTCCAAAGTTTTTCAGGGCTGAAATGATTGATGGAGTTATTATCACCGCAAAACAGGAGGTGTTCCAATGATTTTGCAGTCATTATGCGAGTATTACGATACTTTGGTTAATGAAGGTATCTCTGATGTCCCTCAAATGTGCTATAGCAACGCAAAAGTTAGCTATGCTATTGAAATTACACAGGAAGGCGAACTGAAAAATATAAATTCAATTCAAGAACCTAATGAAAAAGGGAATAAACTCTTCCCTAAAATAATTACAGTTCCTGAGCAGGTTAAGCGTTCTTCCGGCATAGCCGCTAATTTTCTTTGTGATAACTCAAAGTATGTTTTCGGGATTTCTCAGGATAAAAACAAACCTGTACAGTTATGCGAAAAGCATTTTGAGGCGTTTAAAAAACTTCATTTTAATATTCTGGAAAATATTGAAGATGAAGGGGCAAATGCAATATTAAATTTCCTGCAAAACTGGAATATCCAGAATGCAGAGGAAGTCTTGCGGCAAGTGTATTTAGGCGACATAGAAGATTTATTGCAGGGAGCTAATTTTGTATTCAATATAAAGGGAGAGTTTGAACATATACATGATAGAGAACTCATAAAAAAAGTTTGGTTAGAGTACAAAAATCAAAGTAAAGAAGGTGAAACAGGACAATGCCTGATTACCGGCGAGGAAACAGAAATTGCGCTGCTTCACGAGAATATCAAAAATGTCCGCGGCGCACAGCCGGCTGGTGCTGCGATTGTATCTTTTAATATCCCTTCTTTTATCTCTTATGGGAAAAAACAGAGTTACAATGCTCCTGTTGGCACAGAATCAGCGTTTAAGTATACGACAGTGCTTAACTATATGCTGCAAAATGATTCAAAACAAAAAGTGCAGATTGGGGATGCGACAACGGTTTTCTGGGCGGAATTCCCTAACCCTGATTATGTGGAAATTGCTAAAGCCGCTTTAGACCCGAGTATTAAATCTGATGATAAAAAGACAGAAGCAGAAAAATTGCAGGATGATGATACGGAAGAAAAACTTCAAAGATGCTTTGATACCCTGAGAAAAGGGGAAAAGCTTTCCAGTACAGACCTTAAAATTGAAGATGATGCGGAATTTTATATTCTCGGTTTATCTCCTAACAATGCTCGTGTTTCGATAAGGTTTTTCCATAAGTGCACATTCGGGAGGTTTATGGAAAATTTAGCGCAGCATCACGAGGATATGGAGCTGGAAGGTGGTCGTTTTGAATATATTCCGCCCTGGATAATCCTTGAGGAAACAACCGTAAAAAACTCTTCAAAGGATAAACCTTCCCCATTGCTCTCAGGACGGCTTATGCAGTCAATTATTATGGGTAATAATTACCCTGATGATTTGTATTTGGCAATGATTCGCAGGATAAAATCCGAACAGGATGATAAGGAAAAGAAAATTTACTCAATAAATCATACAAGAGTAGCAGTAATAAAAGCATATTTAGCAAGAAAGAAAAAGGAGGATTTGCCGGTGAGTTTAGATGAACAAAACACAAACACAGCATACAGATTAGGAAGACTGTTTGCGCTACTTGAAAGAACCCAGGAAAATGCACAAGGAGATATTAACGCAACAATCAAAGACAGATATTTCCCTACAGCAATGTCTACTCCGGGAGTTGTTTTCCCGACATTGATAAAATTGAATATTCATCATTTATCAAAATTGGCAGAAAAAGGTAAATGGTTCGAAATTGAGATGGGCAAAGTTTTGGATGAAATTACAGCTTTCCCGGCCCACTTGAATATGGAAGATCAAGGATTGTTTGTTCTTGGTTATTACCAGCAAAGGCAATCATTTTTTAAGAAAAGAGAAAAATCAGAAGAATTAGCAGCAGTATAATTTAAGGAGGAAAATTAAAAATGAGTGAAGTAATTAAAAACAGGTACGAATTTGTAGTGTTATTCGACGTGGAAAACGGCAACCCAAACGGAGACCCTGATGCAGGCAATATGCCAAGAATCGACGCTCAAACAAGCCATGGGATCATCACAGATGTTTGCCTGAAAAGAAAAATCAGGAACTATGTAGAAACCGTAAAAGACGATTCTCAAGGTTATAGAATCTATGTTAAAGAAGGTATAGCATTAAATTCCCGGCACGAAAACGCATATAAATCGGTAAATGCTGAAAAATCTAAAGAAAAACCAAACATTGATGCGAAAAATTTTATGTGCCAGAACTTCTTTGATATAAGGACTTTTGGCGCGGTTATGACAACCGGGGATTATAACTGCGGACAAGTAAGAGGACCTGTCCAGCTGAACTTTGCAAGAAGCTTAAGCCCAATAGTCCAAAGCGAGCTAACAATCACAAGACAAGCGGTTACTACAGAAAAAGACCTTGCCAAGAAAACAACAGAAATGGGAAGAAAGCATATTGTCCCTTACGGATTATATCGAGTTGAAGGCTATATTTCGGCGAAACTGGCTCAACAAACAGGTTTTGGTGAAGATGACCTGAACCTGCTTTTTGAAGCCATCGAAAACATGTTTGAACATGACCACTCAGCCGCCAGGGGCAAAATGGCGGTAAGAAAGTTCATCGTGTTTAAGCATGAGAGCGAATTAGGAAACGCCCCTTCTCATAAATTGTTTGAGCAGGTGAAAGTTCAGAAAAAAGAAGATGTAGCTGTTCCTCGCTCATTTAATGATTACGAAGTAACCATCAACCGCGAAGCAACTCCGCAGAAAGTAGAGCTTATCGAGCGGGAATATTGTCTTGTATAAAGAAGAAGATTTGCTGCTTCTTTCGGGGATTCAGCATATAGACTTCTGTGAAAGACAGTGGGCTTTAATCCATATCGAAAAACAATGGCAGGAAAATGTCCTTACAATTGAAGGGCATTTCCTGCATGAAAAAGCTGATAACCCCTATATTCCCGAAAAAAGAAAAGGGTTGATAACCGCACGTGCGGTTCCGCTTGTTTCTTATGAACTGGGCTTATATGGCGTAGCTGATGTTATCGAGTTTACCAAAACCGGTGAACTCGATAACTCGCTAAAAATTCCTAAACGAAGTGGAAGATGGCAACCAAAGGTTATTGAATATAAACGGGGTAAGCCTAAAAACATAGATTGCGACAAAGTGCAGGTTTGCGCCCAGAGTCTTTGTCTTGAGGAAATGCATAATATCTTTATTCAGGAAGCAGAAATTTTTTACGGACAGACTAAACACAGGGAAATAGTTGAGCTGGATAAGAATTTGCGCAACCATACCAAAAACCTGGCAGGTAAAATGCATGAAATCTTTACCGCCGGAGTAACGCCCAAAGCAGAGTATAAGCCCTGCTGTAAAAGCTGTTCCCTAATAGATATTTGTATGCCTAAAATCCTCAAACGCAGCACAGCATATTATTTAAAGGACATTAAAAAATGCGAAAATTATTAAATACCTTGTTTGTGACAAGTCCTGACTCTTACCTGGCTAAGGACGGCGAAAACATTGTCATAACCGTTAATCAGGAAAAGAAAATGCAGTTTCCAATTCATACCCTTGAAGGAGTTGTCTGTTTTGGATACGCAGGAGTAAGCCCTTCTTTAATGCATTTATGCGCAACAAGAGGAGTTGGACTTGCGTTTCATAACGAATACGGAAAGTTTTTGGCAAGAGTCGCAGGTCCGGTGCAGGGTAATGTTCTTTTAAGGAAAAAACAGTATAAAGCCTCTGAAGAAGAGGAATATAGTATAAAAATAGCCAGAAACTGTATTATTGGCAAAATTTTAAATACAAGAAATATTCTAAAAAGAGCTATTCGTGATCATAAGGATGAAGTTAATATAGAGGAGCTTGAATCCGTAATAAGCAGACTTCAATATGCGCTAAAAAATCTTGAGGAAACAGATAATATTGATACAATCCGCGGAATTGAAGGAGATGCTTCAAAGTGGTATTTTAGCGTGCTTGATGAATTAATACTTCATCAAAAAGATGACTTTTATATGAAATCTCGCAATAAACGCCCGCCAAGAGACAATTTTAATGCCTTGTTATCTTTTTTGTACACTATGCTTGCTCATGATGTTCAATCTGCACTTGAATGCGTAGGTCTTGACCCGCAAGTAGGTTTTCTGCACCAGGATAGACCCGGTAGAGCTTCTCTTGCCTTAGACTTAATGGAAGAGCTTAGAGCCTTTATGGCTGATAGAATGGCTTTATCTCTCGTAAACAGAAAACAAATTACAGCTAAAAACTTTACGGTAAAAGAAAATGAAGCCGTTTTAATGGACAAAGATTCAAGAAAAATTGTCCTTGAAAATTTACATAAAAGAAAAAAAGAAATAGTTACTCATCCATTCTTAAATGAAAAAATCCCAATAGGCTTGATTCCATATGCTCAATCTTTATTATTGGCAAGATTTCTTAGAGGTGATATTGACGAATATCCGCCATTTGTCTGGAGGTGATTTAAAATGCTGGTTTTAATAACTTATGATGTTTGCACAGAAACAGAAGGCGGTAAAAAGCGCCTGAGAAAAGTTGCAAAACAATGCGTGAATTATGGGCAACGTGTTCAAAACTCTGTTTTTGAGTGTCTTTTAGACCCCGTTCAGCTAAAAGAATTGCAAAAGAAATTGAATGATATTATAAATAAGGAAAAAGATAGTATCAGGTATTATTATCTTGGGAAAAACTGGCAAAAGAAAATTGAACATATTGGCGCAAAAACTTCTTATGACCCGGAAGGTTTTCTGGAAGTATAAGTGATTTGCGAACCCTATGTTCACATAAAAACACTGATACTTTCGCAAAGGCAAAAATAGCAAAAGAATTGAGATATTATTGTTAATTTAAAGCAAAGTTTTAGAAAGTAAAATAATTATTTTCGCAAAATCGAACCTTGAAAACTTAATATATATTGATTAATCTTAATATACTGTCGCTCCTCACGCAGGAGCGTGGATTGAAACTCCGTGGGGTAAAAATGCTTTACATTATCCCGTCGCTCCTCACGCAGGAGCGTGGATTGAAACTTCCTGTTACCTTTACATTACCGGGTTCTGTTGGTCGCTCCTCACGCAGGAGCGTGGATTGAAACCATGCTTGACTTTATTGTAAATTAATATTATTATTGTCGCTCCTCACGCAGGAGCGTGGATTGAAACCAGGGTGATTTTGCAAGCGAATCAGATTATTTATGTCGCTCCTCACGCAGGAGCGTGGATTGAAACTTCAAAGGAGGATAGAAATGACTTTGATACAAAAGTCGCTCCTCACGCAGGAGCGTGGATTGAAACCATACACAGGAAAGGTTGCAGCGCAAATAAACGGGTCGCTCCTCACGCAGGAGCGTGGATTGAAACAGATTACTTTACAAGTTGTTTACCTGAACCACAACGTCGCTCCTCACGCAGGAGCGTGGATTGAAACCCTACACCGGAAAGGTTGCAGCGCAAATAAACGGGCGTCGCTCCTCACGCAGGAGCGTGGATTGAAACTGCTTAAACTACATTATATTACATTATATTTTTTTGGTCGCTCCTCACGCAGGAGCGTGGATTGAAACTTTCAGCTTACTGTCTAGCTCACAGCTTAGCTCATAGGTCGCTCCTCACGCAGGAGCGTGGATTGAAACGTCTATAGGGGTATAGATCTTTTCGTCTATAGGGGTGTCGCTCCTCACGCAGGAGCGTGGATTGAAACTTTCTCGCATTCCGAGCTTGTCAAAGACAAAGCCCTGTCGCTCCTCACGCAGGAGCGTGGATTGAAACTCGGTTTTACAGCAGAGGGGACTAGTCCCAGGCTGGTCGCTCCTCACGCAGGAGCGTGGATTGAAACGTATGTGTTAGGTGCTTTAGTTGCCGAGTTTAACGCGTCGCTCCTCACGCAGGAGCGTGGATTGAAACCTATGTACAGTTGTCCGACCCAGACACAGCAGGTCGCTCCTCACGCAGGAGCGTGGATTGAAACTTTTTATGACGAAAGCTTTGAAGGGGCTTTTCTGGTCGCTCCTCACGCAGGAGCGTGGATTGAAACAAATAATTTAACGGGCTTTTGTGTAGGATGAATCCTGTCGCTCCTCACGCAGGAGCGTGGATTGAAACTGTGGAAAAACTCCCCTATGACCTGAATAGAAGTTTAGGTCGCTCCTCACGCAGGAGCGTGGATTGAAACTCTTTTGCAATGTCTCTAACATCTTGGTGGACATGTCGCTCCTCACGCAGGAGCGTGGATTGAAACCCCATTAATACCTGTTATTATCCAATCTCCAGGCTGTCGCTCCTCACGCAGGAGCGTGGATTGAAACTTCGCTACTATTGTATTTGTTTTTGCCGCCCGGGTGTCGCTCCTCACGCAGGAGCGTGGATTGAAACTTGATAAATTCGGGGATTCTCTCAAGTATCTACAAGTCGCTCCTCACGCAGGAGCGTGGATTGAAACCGGCCAAAAGAAAAATATAGACGGAAGCTTTAAAAAGTCGCTCCTCACGCAGGAGCGTGGATTGAAACCTAATTACAATATTGCAATCAATATTGATTACAATGTCGCTCCTCACGCAGGAGCGTGGATTGAAACTTTGTGGTATCCCAAGGAATAGGCAAAGCACACGCGTCGCTCCTCACGCAGGAGCGTGGATTGAAACAGGCTGCAAAATTAATGGGTAAGCAACGGGCCGCGTCGCTCCTCACGCAGGAGCGTGGATTGAAACTTTAACTTCACCCTTTAGTATATATACTTGTCTAGTCGCTCCTCACGCAGGAGCGTGGATTGAAACTATCGACATGTTATCAAGCTCTCCACTAATTTAGCTCGTCGCTCCTCACGCAGGAGCGTGGATTGAAACATTATTGCAAGCACTCTAAAAGGGCGATACGAGGAGTCGCTCCTCACGCAGGAGCGTGGATTGAAACTTAGCACTACCCTGGCCCTCCCCTATTTCTTTTTGTCGCTCCTCACGCAGGAGCGTGGATTGAAACCTCCTACGTCATTTAAATTTATATTATTTATACTGGTCGCTCCTCACGCAGGAGCGTGGATTGAAACAACTCATCTTTTAGCTCATTGCGTGGCTCTCTATCGTCGCTCCTCACGCAGGAGCGTGGATTGAAACCCTGATTAAACGGTTAATTTTTTTTTCCTGCCAGGTCGCTCCTCACGCAGGAGCGTGGATTGAAACTTACCATAACGCCTTTATTAATATTAATAATAATGTCGCTCCTCACGCAGGAGCGTGGATTGAAACACTTGCTAAATCCTGGGAATTCACAGGTAAAGTCGCTCCTCACGCAGGAGCGTGGATTGAAACTTTTTGATTAAATTCTCCGTTATAAACCCTAAAAAGTCGCTCCTCACGCAGGAGCGTGGATTGAAACTCCATCCCCTCCTCTTTCTTTTAAATATTTGCAACAGTCGCTCCTCACGCAGGAGCGTGGATTGAAACTATGTAATTTTATCCAACCAGAATTCATTTTTAATTATCGCTCCTCACGCAGGAGCGTGGATTGAAACACGCATTTGGTTAAGTTCTGCCTGGTCGCAGATGTCGCTCCTCACGCAGGAGCGTGGATTGAAACTTTTTCTTGCTCAGGGTCTTGTATGCCATTTCCTGTCGCTCCTCACGCAGGAGCGTGGATTGAAACCTCTGCGATATGTTCAGCAACAATATCGCTAAATGGTCGCTCCTCACGCAGGAGCGTGGATTGAAACCTTGCCCTCCGATATCCTTATAATTCTTGGCAAAGTCGCTCCTCACGCAGGAGCGTGGATTGAAACCCGCATAGATTTTTGTTTGTTCTGTGCCTTGCTTGTCGCTCCTCACGCAGGAGCGTGGATTGAAACAATATCACCGGATAGTTTTGAAATCATATCGGCAAGTCGCTCCTCACGCAGGAGCGTGGATTGAAACATGTATCCTCCTATATCTGCGGCAGCTTTAAATCCGGGTCGCTCCTCACGCAGGAGCGTGGATTGAAACTGCATTTGCTTGCTGCTGCGCAACGGATACAGATCAGTGCAGGATGACACAATGTGTAAGAATTTTTTCTTAAAACTATAATATATGTTTGCGCAAAAAGTTGATTTCTTCTTTTGTCCTGCCGTAACCATTTATTAAAACCATTTCAACAGCTATTATTGCTAAAAAAGTATACCCTTTTACTGTTGGCTTTAAACTACTCCCCTGTGCCTCCAGCTGGTTGATAATCTCTAAAAATACTCCTTCTTTGTGGTCTTTCAGATTCACTAATTAATATCCTTTCTACCTTTTAAGCAAAAATATTGCAGGAGTTTTATATCTGGTATAAACTCTATTTTGGGTCGGCTATTCTGTATTAGCACGATCCTCAAGAATACGATTCCAAGAAATTTATAGTTTGTTATTAAACAATAGGATAAATTTTTAAGACTGTCAAGATATTTTTTTATATGCAGTCATATTTTTTTACAAATGGGTTGATATAAAAATGACTCCAGGGAAAAAGGTTAAAGAAATAAGAGAGAAAATAAAACGTCTGACTCAGGCCGAGTTTGCGCAGGAGTATGGTTTGAAATTAAATACTGTCAGGTTTATAGAGCAGGATAAACAGGATATTCCTGATGAGCTAGCTCTTACTCTTGAAAGAGAGTACCTCATCCCTTTTAAATGGTGGAAAACCGGCGAAGGGCCAATGTATATTGAGCAGCAAGAGTGTTTGGCTGCTACCGGAACTTACAACCGTCCGCACCTGAGAGTGATTAAATTAGATCATATAACCAGGGCTGAGGTTATCAGGAATATAGGCATTGCTGAAAAAGAAATAGAAACTGTTGATGATGAGAAGTTAAAAGAAATAGCTAAAAAACTGGGAAAGTCTATCATGGTTGAATATATAGAGAATGACAAAAAAAATAAAACCTGTGAAGTTTACCCTGATGGGCAGATTATTGAACATTCAGGAGAAATTAAAGAAACTGATATGCATTTGGATAACTTAATCAGCCAGTATTTAACAGAGTTTGAGGCTGAGCAGCTTGCAGAGGTTTTAAGAAATTATAAAACTTTTTTATTTATTTTTATCGAAAAACTTAGTAAAGACCCTAAATCAGCTAAACAGCTGTTACTAAAATTGGAGGATTAAACATAAAGTTATTCGGTAAAGCCTGGCAATACCTGTTATGAAATTATATGTAATTATAAAGTTACGGTTAATTTGAGACGGAGTTCAGGTAGTTTGATATAAATTAAAATGCGGTTTTTTCCTGTGAATAGCTCAAATCTAATAATGTGTGTTTAAGATTTTTAGGCAAAGGTCTTATTTTATTATATATTTCAACTATTTCTTCCGGGTCAGGGTGAAGCGAGCCCTGTTTCTGCGAAGAAAAGCCTTTTTGCTCAACTTTATACAAACAAAGCGGGTTTTCGCAAAATTCGCCTGTAAATCCAAATGATCTTTCAGTGCAACCACCTCTGCATAAAGAACCGTAAGCGCATTCCCTGCAATAACCTTTGAGTAAGTCCTTGGAAAATTGCCTGTTATAACTAAAAGCTTGTTTACCATTCCAGATGTCTTTAAGGGATTTTTCCTTTATATTGCCTTCAATAAATGTTTTTCCGGGCAAGGAAAGACATCCTTTTACGTTTCCGTTGCTTTCTATTCCAACGCCTTGAAGCCCTGCCTGACATCCACCCCAGCCTTTAGGATGCAAATACGAGTGCAGTTTATCGAAATATCCGAAACAATCAGCTCCTGAAATGTGAAATCTTTTATAACGCCTGTCATTGTAAACTATAAAGCCAGCTGTTTCATAGAATTGTCTTTCTGTTAAAGCCGTTCTTTTGTCCATCCTGCCCATAGGGGTACCTGCCTGAATTTGCCAGCCATCTACTCCTTTTAGTAGTAATAAATCTCTTATCTTTTCAAGATGATGAAAATTAATTCTCTGAAGAGTAGTTATAGCATATGTATTTATGCCGGCATCGAGACATAGGTTAAATGCGTTCATTAATCTGTCAAAACATCCTTCTTTGCCCCTGATATAGTCATGAAGTTCTGCGTCCCCTCCGTCAATACTGAATCCTACTACATGAGGCTTTAACTCTACCAAAATTTTAATCATTTCAGGGTTAATAATATAACCGTTAGATATGTAACATAATTCTATATTTTTACTCTTGATTCTCTGGGATATGACTGCCCAATCCCTTTTAAGGAAAGGCTCTCCCCCTGACAAATATATTCTTTCATTACCTAGTTCAGCCAGTTGGTCAATTAAATCTAATATTTCAGCCGTGGACATCTCATCCTGTCTTTCTTCAAACCCGCAGTCTGAGCCGCAGTGAATACAATTAACATTGCATTTAAAAGTTGTTTCTATTATTGCGTGTCTTGGTTTATAAGGCATATAAACTCCTATCTGTCACTATATGTTTTTAAGCATTAAGCAGACTGTAAAAATTCTTAGCCGCCGCTTTTGTGGCACCGAGGAATTTTTTTCTCTGTCCTTATAATTATCGAACTAAAAGAAGAAAAACTTAAAAATTTTTCTTCTTAATAAACTCAAGTTGCTAATTGCATAGTCATATCCTGGCTTTTGGCTAATTAGCAACTCAAGTTAATAATAAATTATAATTATAAATTTATTGATATTATCTTCGATTTCCACAGAATCCTAGCATCTGTGCAAATACCATCATAAAGTTCCATAACATTTTAATAATATTGTTTTGTCCCGGACATGGTTGCGGTGTCGGGTATGGCGTCGGGTATGGCGTTGGCCAGGGATTAATATCAACTCCGTAAAGCATTCTTATATCACTACCACCGCCCCCCGGATTTGGGATTGGCCAGGGATTAATATCAACTCCGTAAAGCATTCTCATATCATTACCACCGCCTCCCGGATTTGGGATTGGCCAGGGATTAATAGCAACTCCATAAAGCATTCTCATATCGGACATAATATCGCTCCATAATAAGTAAATTAAAATATAATTTATATATTAATATAAACACAATAATATATAAAATATTGCTAATTTATATAAATAATAGAAACATTTTTTAACATTTTTTAATAAGGAGTAAACAATAAAAACTTAAGTGTTTTTAAAATTTTCAAAAATTCATTCTCCCTCCACCCACCCAATTTTTTCTTTGGTCTCGCTTCCCT
>JANQIY010000093.1 GCA_028281965.1 Candidatus Gastranaerophilales bacterium | reverse complement strand
GAGGGAAGCGAGACCAAAGAAAAAATTGGGTGGGTGGAGGGAGAATGAATTTTTGAAAATTTTAAAAACACTTAAGTTTTTATTGTTTACTCCTTAGTCGAACCTAATGCCCCTGCCCAATCTGCCTTTCCCCTCTCCGGGGGTGAAGGGGTGGGATTACAAAATCACGTCATTTTATACCACTACTAAACAAATTTTACACATTAACCATGCGTTTGGTTTCTTGCTCGTCATCCTCGTAAAATTCCCAGGTTTTAAGGAAAGCATCTTCAAACGACCTGTTTTTCATATATCCAGAAGCCTTTTGAGACATTACAGCAAGCTTGTCTTTATCAAGAAGTCCCTTTATACAGTTATAAAGCTCTTCATCGGAATCCCCCTTGATAATAATCCCTGTTTCCCCGGGAAGAATATTTTCCATAGGCCCTCCGCTATTGGTCACAATAACCGGAGTGGCGCAGGCCTGTGCTTCCAGGACAACATTTCCGAAAGTGTCGGTTGTTGACGGGAATACAAACAAGTCAGCCCCTGAATATAGCTTTACCAGCTCATCACCCTGCTTGTAGCCCGTAAAGACCACGTTTGTCCCTTTCAGGAATTTAAACATCTCTTCACGGTACGGGCCGTCCCCAACAACCTGGAGGACTACGTTTTTATATTCCCCTGAAATCTTTTTATAAGCTTTAGCAAGCAAATGCAGGTTTTTTTCCTTTGAAATCCTGCCTACATAGAGCAGGTTAATAGTTTCCTTATCTTTTTGCGCGACGGGCCTGAACCTGTTAGTGTCTACGCCTCTTGGATAGAGCTTAAGCTTATTTTCATCAATCCCTTTTGAGGCAAGCTCCTCTTTCATGGCATTTGACGGGACAAATACTATGTCCAGCTGGTTGTGGAACCAGGTCATGTACTTCCAGGCAATGCTCACCATTGTCGGATCATCTGTTAAGTATGACATATACTGCGGAAAAGCAGTATGATAAGTCCCATATATCGGTTTTTTAAGTATCTTGGATATTGAAAGCGCTGCAAGTCCTACAGGGCCGGGAGTTGCACAGTGAAGATGAGTGAAATCGTTGTTATAGATATAGTCAATCATCTCTAAAAATGGAGGATAATAGAAATTCATCTCTGAATACTCCGGCATTTCTGATTTTCCAACCGGGGCGAAAACTTTTTCGTCCATAATCCTCTCATATTTACCGTCATTACAGGTAATGATTGTATAGTCCTTATTAACTTTCTTTGATACTTTCAGGCTTTGCTGAAGGGTTCTGGCCACGCCATTCACGTCATAGAACGTATCCGTGAAATGTGCCACTTTAACTTTGTCTTTTTGCCCGGTAAACCTCTTTTGAAGAAGGTGCGCAAACCTTTTATTTCTTTCAAATATTGAATATGAAATAAAATAAGGCGCAATAAGGAAGTATAGCGATCCAACCGAGCCTATAGTATGGAAAATATCAAACACATTGCCGTTTTTGAAATTATTGAGAAGATAATTTATGAGATGGGAAATCCCGCTGTTTATATTGCTGTTTGCCACTGTAAACCATTTGTCAGCTATGTTTTCAGAATTTACGTCCTTTATGATATCGCTGTGTTTGGATATCATTGTCCGGTTAATTATATTCAAGACTGAATTGGAGAGGAGCTCATTATCGTTTGATGTTGCCATAAACGCTGTATTCCTGAAATTCAGGATAAATTTGGAAATAAGGTCTTCTTCTCTTTTTTTATCAGAAAGTAACCTGTCAATGATTTTCAGGCTGGTATCCTTCGTGACGTATTTTTCGATATTTAGCCTTTTTGAATAAAACTGGTAAGCTATGCTGTAGAGGTTATGTGCAAGACCTTTGGGAGAGAGGTTAAACCCTTTTGCCTCAAATTTACCTTTTGTTATAACATTTTCGAGAAATTCCTGAACATTACATGCGTTATCAGACTGGCTGTATTTTGTGCTTATTTTTATTCCTGTATGATCGTCCGAGCCTGCGGTATAAGTTTTTTTCCAGGCCTGTCCGACAGGCTGGATATTATGTTTTTTTGAAAACTCTTCAATAATCTCAGGCGTTAAATTATCAAGTATAAATTTTAAAATATCGTTTTGGTCTCGGCTCCTGCACCCGTTAAGCTCAAAAGTGTTAAAAAGTACCAGCATTTTCTCAAAAACCGCCGGCGTAAGTTTTTTATTGACAGAATACAAAGGGTGAGCCACAGAGTGAAAAATTTTGTTTTCGACAAGGTAATCTCTCAGGTCATAAATGTTATATCGGAGCTTCATCATCTCATAATACTGGTGCTCCGATATATTGTAGGTTAAAATATGTAATTTACAGCCTTCTTCCGGGAAAAGCGAAGTCACTTCGCAACTGATAAAAGTGTGGGGATATTTTAAAATTTCGAGGCAGCCCCTGATATCGTTATGGTCTGTAATGGTTACGCAGTTCATGCCTTTCTTTTTTGCAATCTGATAAATTTCTTCAGGTTCCGTAAAACATTCTGAGCAGCCAAACTTTTTTAAAAGCCAATTCGTTGGTTTGTCAGAATACTTTGAGTGTACGTGCAGGTCGGCTTTCCAGGTCATCATATATTTTTCTTACCCCGATTAGTCTTCATTTAAATATAATAAATAATATAATTATATTAGAAAAATATTAAAATTTCCCGTTATCAAGGCATTTAAGTCCGGGGATTATTTTTTGCCGGGCATAATTTCTAAAGGCTATTTAAAATCCCGCTCAATACAATTTTAACGTGGGAATAGTTCAGTCCTCCCTGCATATATGCAACATAAGGCTCTCTAAGAGGCCCGTCTGCGGAAAGTTCTATGGTCGAGCCCTCTATGAAAGTCCCTGCAGCCATTATAATTTCGTCTTCATAACCGGGAACGGTATCAGGTACAGGTGTAAGGTAAGAATCTACCGGGCTGAAACGCTGAACTGTCTTACAGAAGTTTATTAATTTTTCCCTATCATTAAAGACAATAGCCTGTATAATATCTGTCCTGACCTCATCAGGCATAGGCATTGTGTTAAACCCGCTATCAATAAAGACCCGGGATGCCAGGACCGCACCTTTCAGGGCTTCATGGACAATGCTCGGGGACATAAAAAATCCCTGGAGTATTAGTCGTGACTGATTAAGCATAGCCCCGCCCTTAGCGCCGATTCCCGGCGCTGTAAGCCTGTCGGATGCCAATTTGACAAGGTTTTTCCTGCCTGCTATATACCCTCCTGTCTCTACAATCCCGCCGCCGGGGTTTTTTATCAAAGAGCCCGCAATCAAGTCGGCTCCGACGTCTGTCGGTTCAAGGGCTTCCGTAAATTCTCCGTAGCAGTTGTCTACAAAGCATATGCATTTAGGGTTTTTCCTTTTTATTATTTCTATAATTTCAGCTATATTTTCAATATCCAGGGGTTTTCTTAAGCTGTATCCTCTTGAGCGTTGAATAAATGCCATTGTTGTTGTTTCATCTATTGTTTTTTCAAGCTTTTCAAGGTCAACTTCAGTGTCATTTGCCGGCGGGACTTCTTTATAATGCACGCCATGTCCTTTAAGGGAAGATTTTTTGTTTCCTCTTGCGCCTATAACTTCCTCAAGGGTATCATAGGGCTTGCCGGCGACTGAAACAAGGGTATCGCCGTGCCTGAGGATGCCGAAAAACCCGCAGGCAAGGGCATGAGTTCCTGAAACAAAGTGGTTTCTGACTATCGCCGCTTCACAGTTGAATACCTGCGCAAATATTTTGTCTATGATTTTCCTTCCAAGGTCGTCATGTCCATAGCCGCTCACTGTATAGAAATGTTCTTCTCCAACGCGGTTATCCTGAAATGCCCTCAGTACTTTTTCCTGGTTAATATCCCGTATAAGCTCCATTTCATGGAAAATTTCCGTTACTTTTTTCTCGGCTTTATTTATTAACAGGCTTTTATCAAAATTTTGCATTGCTAATTCACCAGGGTAAAGTAATTCTTCTTTGGTTTTTTATAATAGTCCGCACAGTGATAGCCTTTAGGGTGCTTGATTTTATTATAGTTATAATCATGCCTGCCCGAGTACTTTTTCGTGCTTTCTGAGATGTTTGAGGTTGCAAATGTCATACATAGCTTGAATTTTTCCTCAGCAGCTTTTTTATAACCGGGCAAGTTCCCGGTTAATGGGTCCCTGTAATCGTTTAAATCAACGTTTATGTCAGCTAAGTCAATTAAATCATCAGGCAGTCTATCGTGTTTTTTATAATAATTACCTATTTTTGAAGCCAGGTTAACTATGTATTTTGCCCTTTTGGAATCATACAGGAATTTTCTTTGTTTATAGGGGCTTCCCGTAAGGAGAAAGCCTCCTAAAACAGCTAAAAAAACTACAAATAAGCTTATTATAAAAATAAATTTTCTAAAACTGATTTTCATTTTACAGACCTTTTTATATTAATCATTTTGGGTATCAGACTTAATTTTTATCAGGTTATCATCCTGTCTGACCTCATAAAAATAGTAGGAAAAGATAAGTATAGAAATACCAAGCACAACCAGGGAATCAAGTATAAAAGTTAATGTAAGCTCACCTTTTAAGAACCCGGCAAGAACAATTATTAAGTCACTAATACTTACTATTGCAGTAATTGTAAGGATAAAGTATATCATTAATTTCCTGATAAGGGATTCTCTTTTTTCAGGGTACTTTTCAAGATTTTTGTTAACCCATGCCGATAGCAGTGAAAAAATCGGGAATGCTACTATCAATTGTGCCAGCGCCCAGCTTATATTGGTGTGGGAATACCTGTGACCGGTCAGGTTTTTAAAGAAGTAATCAACTAATTCAAAAAAAATTGAACCTACTGCAAAGGAAGAAAAACTAAGTGTTATAAAAATTATGAAATAAACAAAAAGATCCCTTGAAACGTGATGTGCCTGCATTTTAGGGGCAGGTACAGGGATTCCGAAAGAATCAACCGCAGCAAAATCAGAAGTGATTTTTTTTATAACCTCTGCTGACCACCCGGAACTCACAAGCGTTTCCGTAATTTGCTCTTTTGAAGCTCCTTTGGATAAGGCTGTTTCAATATATTTCCTTAGTTCTTTTGACATTTTCCCTCCGGAAGGGAGTTTTATAATTATGATTTAAACTTATTATATATTAATTTTTTTAAAATTAAAAAAAAGTTTCTCCAAAAAAATGGAGAAACTACGGCAAATACGGCATTCAATCCTAACGACGCAAATCTCTTTTTTTTGTTCCCCGGAAATCTATACTATTTTCATATTTTGTCTTTATGTAGTAATCAGGGCTATCTTCAGGCGGTTTTAGCTTAACCGGCTTTCCGAAAGCCGGTATAAACACGGCTGCATTATCCCCTTCGTACACAAGCTGCCATTCCGGCAGGCTTTTTAGTTTTTTATAACCGCTGCTTTCAATCCCCACTATGAAAACTTGATGGTTATACTTCTTTAAAATACTATCCTGTTGGTCTTCCAACAGCGTAAATTGTGTTACGTCAAGATATGAAACGGTTTTATAAACCTCCTCAAACCTTCCGTCAATGGAGACAAGGTTTTGGGGATAAAGCTTCCATAGCGCATAGCTGCCCCAGTTAAAAGGGATAAATAGATTTCCTGTAAGATTATTTTTTTTGACAAACTCAATTTCCTTAACAGGGTATTCATCCAGGTCAATGTGAACCGGGATTGACGCAATTATATAGACAGAAGCGCTTATCAGAAAGAAATTAACAAAGTATTCCCTTAAAAATAGCATTTTATTCCTGATATCCGTGTTGAGCGAGTTTGAAACCTTATT
Source organism: Candidatus Gastranaerophilales bacterium (assembly GCA_028281965.1). Lineage (GTDB taxonomy): Bacteria > Cyanobacteriota > Vampirovibrionia > Gastranaerophilales > UBA9971 > JANQEB01. Next base: position 1,646 of record JANQIY010000093.1, on the reverse strand, counting down.
ATCCAGTTTCCCGATGGTATCGTTAAGAAACAGGGATAAATGCGGATAAACATAACTGGCCGCAACTATTGCGAAAAACACGGAGTGCCTTTCATGTTTAATGGCAAGATAAAACGTTACCGCTAAAGCGATAATTTCCACCTTATCAAAGTTAAACTGCCTCTTAAAAAGCTTATAACCATAACCTAAAATTAAAAACACAAATAAAATCTTGAAACCAAGCCCGGTATAAAAACTTTCAAGAGGATTAAACGCTTCCCACTCGGTTATATAGGGTCTTTCCATAGTTGCGGCGGATAAAATATACTTCCAATACTCAAAACCGTAAGGGTTTATCAAGGTAACAGGCAGGGTGATTCCAAGGATTGCAAGATATTTGGAAAAATTTTTCCCGTTTAACAGCTCTCCTGCGGCATAAAAACAAACAAGCCCAACCCCGGCAAGAAACCCGCCGTGCATATTTGCCCATAAAAGCATTGTTGCGGGAAAAATCCATATCAACCTTGTTTCCCCGCGTCTTACCCGCTCCAGAAGGTAAATCCATAAAGTGAAAAACAGGTAAGTAAAGCCCTGGCACCTAAGTGTTGAGCTTAGCCCCGCATGGATTCCCAGCAGCGCAACCAGGTAGCAGCTGATCCTGTATTTATTCTCGGGAAAGATTTTTTGGTTTATTTTATAAATCAGGAACAAAATCAGGAACGTCATAATTACCTGAAGGGAAATCAGCCCATAGTCGCCAAAAAACGCCCCAAGATAGTAAAATATCACGCCTGACAGCCATTCATGGTCAACCCACATCTCTTTTTTAGGAAAATACGAAAAAATATCGTTATAAGTAATCCACCCCAGCTGTGAAAAAATTCGCCCCACAGCCATCCTATGCCATAAATCAGGGTCAGCGCCGTTTTTTATCACCATTAATATGTAGGAAAATAAAAATATTATGGCAAAAAACGCTGTTTTTCTGATAAAATCGATCAGTTTACTTCCTGTCATACATAACCTTAAAGAATTGAGCTATCTTTAAGTATAATTATATTTTGCAGGAAATGTCCAATATGGGTTAAAATTTTTCTATGTACAGCTTTTGTGCATCAAGCCAGTTTTCCAGCGGTGATTTGTCTATGTTGTTCTCGTGCATATAAAATGCGAGAAACCTTAACCTTTCCATAACATCAAACTTTGCAGCTTCCCAGTTCATGGCAGGGTCATTATAACCTTCCATATACCTGAGATAAGCTTCTTCTTCGATTTTATTTTCCAGAGCCTCTTCCATGCAGGCTTCTTCCCAGTCTCTCCTGCTGTCATCGTGGAGGTGAGACCTTTTTCTATCTAAATATTTAAAATAGGCTCTTTTTTGCACTCTATCCCAAAAATTTTCACTCATTCCTGATTCCTCCGGCTTTAAATCGGTATAAAACCATTTTAGCAATGCGTAAAAATTTTTAATTATCTTGAAGTTTTATAATTTATTAATTTATGAGCTAATAATTTTAGGCAACCCGGCTAATATTTTTGAAAAATTCTTAACCCGTCATTGAGGTAAATTAATAAGGAGTAAACAATAAAAACTTAAGTGTTTTTAAAATTTTCAAAAATTCATTCTCCCTCCACCCACCCAATTTTTTCTTTGGTCTCGCTTCCCT
>JANQIY010000091.1 GCA_028281965.1 Candidatus Gastranaerophilales bacterium | reverse complement strand
AGGGAAGCGAGACCAAAGAAAAAATTGGGTGGGTGGAGGGAGAATGAATTTTTGAAAATTTTAAAAACACTTAAGTTTTTATTGTTTACTCCTTATTATTGAAAAACTAATAAAATCAAAAAAGAAAGAGAATTCAAATGACTAAAAAAACGCTCTTATATGCAAGTAGCAGTATGTTGGGTTAAAAAATAAAATTGACTCAACCTACTCAACTACTGTCCAGTGCTTTAAAGTCGACAATATTCTGAGTAAGTTTTTATAATTAAGTAAATTTAAATTCGGGCCAGCCGCCCATTCTTCTTTCGATAAAGCGATAGGCTTCTCTATTTGCGTCAATTTCTAATAAATTATCATGATAACCGCTCGTGTTTCCAATTTTTGAAGGATCAGCCGGGCTATAATTTCTTTCAGCCCTAAAAAATCTATGTGCCAGCCTTCCTTGTTCTGAGTCTCTTGGTATGGTATTTTCAAAAGGTTTTAACTTCTTCCAGTTTTCTATACCGGCACGTTTTAAAATTTTAATATAAATTTTCTTTACTAAACCTTCGATGCCTTGAGATTCAAGAGCTTTTTTAGTTCTTGCTATATTTTGAGCTAATACTCTTCTGATTCCAATTCCTTCAACTTTCATTTTTACTTCCTCTTGATAAGAATGCCTTGATTCGTGAAATAGAAATTGTAAAAACCATTTTTTTCTTTCTTTTTTTGTTAAAGGTTCAGACTTAATTTCAGAAAAACCATGCATTTCTTTAAGGTCTTTCAAAAATTGGGCAAGGTTTTTAATTTTGTTTCTTTGTATAATTAAGGGAGTTAAGTAAAATTCATCCATTATAGGAACTTTCTCCCCATTTCTAACTCCCTGTAGTCTAACTAAATTAGGATCTGTCAGTATATCGCTGGATAAATGTATTTCATTTCTAAAGAGACAATTGTATCCTAAAGTTCCAGCACCTTTATCCCCGTGTTTTATTTTTAATTTAGGCTTATTTTTTAAACCTAAAGACGGAACTATTTCTCTTTCAAAAATTTCCCTTGCTTCTCTTATGAAAGCCCGTAGTTCTTTTTTGCAAAGTGTATGAGGATTAACACCAGAAAACGATATTTTATCTCCTGGATATCTCGTTAATAAACCAGTATTTTGTTTTATATTTAAACCTGACTGATTGTAGGAAATAGAATTATTTTTATTAAACAAACTTTGATTTCTGTTTATTGATAACATAACTGAAGCTCTATATTTAACTGTTAATAAAAAACAAGTAAAGAGTTAAAATTGCTCAGTTATTTTAATCTTTAATGAAAAAATTTTGGTAGTGATCAAATGCTAACTGATAGATTTTTCGTGTCATGCCTGCTTAACAGCCTGCCCCGTGCTTGCGGATTAATCGCAGAGAGTGAAAACGTGAATGAGACCAGGCTCCCGCTTCACAAATTTTGCCCGGTCATATCCTGGTTTTTTGATAACTCGTAATTCAAGTTAAATAACTACTGCCAAAAATAGAAGAACCGGAGTTCTTCTATTTTCTTGCTTTTTTAGTTTTGATTATTATTAAATGCCTAAATTATGCATATTTTCTACTCATATCTTTTATATCTTCTATCCTTTTCAATTTTTTGATAAGTTTTAATAAAATTTAACAATTAAACTTGAATCACGAAATAGATAAAACCCTGTAATGGCCTGGTGAAATTTTCTCAAAATATTTCACCATTTCCATGGAAAAGTTAAAGGCTTCACCTTTAACTTTTCCATACCAAAATTTTATTCCCATTCAATAGTTCCCGGCGGTTTTGAGGAAATGTCGTAAACTACCCGGTTTATGCCGCTAACCTCGTTGATAATCCTGTTGGAAATTATGCCCAGGACTTCGTAGGGAACCTTCGCCCAATCAGCGGTCATTCCGTCGACACTCTCGACCATCCTGAGAGCGGCGGTATTCTCGTAAGTGCGCTCATCACCCATAACCCCTACGGATTTTACGGGCAGCAGCACTGTAAACGCCTGCCATATATCGTTATAAAGCCCGGCTTTCTTGATTTCTTCCAAAGCTATGGTATCGGCTTTTCTGAGAATATCCAGGCGCTCCTTGCTAATTTCGCCCAGCACCCGGATTCCCAGGCCAGGTCCCGGGAATGGATGCCTGTTTATGATTTCATCAGGCATGTTAAGCTCTTTTCCAACCAGCCGGACTTCATCCTTGAAAAGTTCCCTGAATGGCTCTAACAGCCTAAGGTTCATTTTTTCCGGCAACCCGCCGACGTTGTGATGGCTTTTTATGGTTGCCGAGGGCCCTTTAAAAGAAACACTCTCTATAACATCGGGATAAAGCGTTCCCTGGGCGAGAAATTCCGCGTTTTCCACCCCGGAGGCTTCTTCTTCAAATATTTTTATAAATTCCCTGCCGATTATTTTCCGCTTCCGCTCAGGGTCGCTGACTCCCTTTAACTCGTTCAGGAACCTGTCTTCCGCGTCAACGTAAATTAAGTCTATGTGATAGTATTCCCTGAATACCCGCTGGACTTTTTCAGCCTCGTTAGCCCGCAAAAGCCCGTTATTTACAAAAATACATTTCAACTGGTCGCCTATGGCCCTGTGGATCAATACGGACGCCACAGATGAATCCACGCCGCCGCTTAGTCCGCAAATCACGTTTTTATTACCGACCATTTCCCGGATTTCCTCGGTTTTAGTCTCAATAAAGCTGCGCATGCTCCAGTTTGGGCTGCATTTTGAAATTTTAAAGATAAAATTGCCCAGGATTTTCATCCCATCCTGGGTATGCACGACTTCCGGGTGGAACTGCACCCCGTAAAACTTCTTTTCAGGATGATATACAGCCGCAAAATCACAATTTTCAGTCCTTGCCGCCAGCCTGAAACCTTCCGGGACTGAGCATACCTTATCGCCGTGGCTCATCCATACAGGAAGATTTATCGGGTTTTCCACGCCGGCAAACAGGTGGTTGCATTCCGTAATTTCTATATAAGCCCTGCCGTATTCTCTTTTTGGCGAATACTCAACCTTTCCCCCGAGGCTGTGCGACATAAACTGCATACCATAGCATATTCCGAGGATAGGGATGTTTAGCTCAAAAAGGTCTTTATTGCACAGGGGCGCATTTTCGTCATAAACGCTCGAAGGGCCTCCGGATAGGATGATCCCCTGCGGGTTAAACTGTTTTATTTCCTCGAGTGAATGGTTAAAAGGATGGATTTCGCAGTAAACTCCGTGCTCCCGGATTCTTCTGGCGATAAGCTGGGTGTATTGCGACCCGAAATCCAGTATTAAAATCTTGTCCAGAGCTGTTGCGACAGTCATTGCAGTATACCCGTTTTTATCAATCCAATTCTAATAATATACTATAAATAGGGTTTCTATGCATAATTTACAAAATTATTTTTCTGGTACTATCGTTTGTCCTAGAATTCTGTGATGTAGGGCCATTTTTGCCATACGTTTATCCAGTTTAGCTAATGTTATATCCTCTGAGGCAGGTACTTCTTTATCAGGGTGTCGTATAGTGTAATCCAATTTGACCTGAACTTTTGAGGGCTTCCCGCTTGCCTCTCTTAATCTGAAATGAACATATTTCATCATTGCTCTTTCATCATTAAGCGTCTTGCCTGTGACAACTATGGTATTAGCTACTGTAAATCTTTTTTTTTCATTAAAATTTTTATATTCATTAACATATTGATTTATTTGTCCAAGAATTTTAGGATTTTTTTCAGTAATCGCAACTTTGCCGAAACTTAAATTGTTCACTTTATGCCCTTTCATACTTTACTCTCTGAATACATAACTTCCCTGAAAATTAGATTTGTTGTTAAAATTTATCTTTTTTTCAAACTTGTTACAATTATTAATTTATAAATTACCGCTACACCTTTTTAAGAGGCCTATCAAAAATTCTAATAAAAAATATAGCAATTTTTTTATAGTGTTTGTTTTTATATTAATAAATGATATTACTAAAGGGAAATTTGTAATTAATTATATGGAAAGAGAGGGTTATAGGGATGTCAACTTTTAATTTTGAACTTAAGCCGGGAGAAACATTAGTAAAAGTTTTTTCTCAGCCTGGAGAAAGAGAAAGGTTAGCCCAACTTATTGGAGTAGATTCTAATACACCTTTATGGGTAATGGTAGAAAAATTCATGGAAGAAACAGGAATGTGTAAAGAAGGTACTTGCGATGGAAACCAGGCTGCAAGAATGCTGAAACCAGGCCAGTATTCATCAATATTTACGGACGAAGGAGGCAGCTTAAATTATAATACCGGTGGCGATGAATTTACAACGCTATATTCAAGTCAACAAGCCCCAACAGTTACGCCACCCGCGTCTGACAGGGTAGCTTTATTAGTTCAATCACCACCAACATCAGAAGGAAGTCCAGCAGATTTACTAATGCCATTAGATTTACTCCAGAGGCCTGAAGAACCTGCTGGAACGGTTGTAGCAGCATCTGGTATACCGACTCCATTAGTTTCACCAATAAGCAGACCTGAAGGTAGAACTAGAGCAGTAGCTTCACCAGCCCCACCTCCACCACCAGCAAAACCATCAGCGCCTGATAGACCAGACACAACCGGTATACCGACTCCATTAATACCACCGGCAAGCGCACCTGGCGGAGGAACCAGAACAGCACCGACATTATTCAGGTCGATTTCACCGGTTTCGCCAACAAGATCAACAGCACCGGCAGGAGATATTTTTAACTATCACGAAACTGAGGAGATTATTGACCCTAGCAAAACTAAGGAAGTCCGCAGGGATGACGGTACAAAAATTACATATTACCATAATTCCCGGAATGAAATTGTAAAGAAAGTTGTGACAAGCCCATACGGAGTAATAGAAGAATACTATGATAAAGATAATGATGGAAACCCGGACGACCTGTTCAAAAGAATAATTAGACACCCGGATGGATCAATAGAAATGTACTTTGATTATGGTAATGATAATAAATGGGAACCGACCTCAAAAATAACTAGAGACCCAAACGATAATATAACAGAGTCCATTTCTAATAACGGGAGATGGGAACCGAGAATAAAAAGAACCCCCTCGGGCTATGATAATACAGGTACTGCTTGATCTATAGATTAACCAACAGGTACATCAACGCCTAATCCTGATAGGGCAGCTTCATCAGCCCCAGCGCCAAGACCCTCAGTTAAAGCAGGGATGAAAGAAATTGAGCAAATTAAAAAATATTCTGAGAACTTACCTATAGATAAAATTTAAGTCTTTTAAAGATATGTTGACTCAAAATCACTGATAATTTATCTCAATTTAACTGTTTATTTATACTGGATTTTAAAAGAGAATAGAGAATTACATAGAGACAGAACTTACGCAAAGTAGAAAAATTTCGTAAAAAATAGACATCCTGATTCGTCTTTTTATCAAAGAAGTGTCAGGATGTAATTATGATTGATTCTAATTAACTCGAATTGCTAAATAACTAAGAGGCTTAATATGACTGACTCAAAATTCCTTAAAATTTATAAAAAAGAGGCGGTGGCTTCGCCGCCGCCCACCTCCAGGGTGGGCTGGGTGGGTATTTTAAGGAATTTTGAAAAAATGTAATTAGCAATTCAGGTTAATTACACAATGGCACTATTATCAACAGAAGGCAAATTTTCCTGCCTTAAATCTGCTGAAAATATTGAAAAAGTTTCTCACGATAAATTAACCAGATTTTTATCTTGTTTTGAACAAAAACAAGAAATTGAAAAAAACTCAAAAGGAGAGGTATTACTTACAGCACTAGCAAAAGGGTTTTCTAAAGCTGAAGAACTAGGTGGAAATCGAAAGGCAATTATTTTACCAGAGGGAATTTTATTTAAGGAAGATTGAAAAAGTTTTTACGTAAGTGTCACCCTCGTATCTGATGCGGGTTCTATTTAGTCAGGGCTATTGTCTATTATGTTTGCCGGATAG
>JANQIY010000075.1 GCA_028281965.1 Candidatus Gastranaerophilales bacterium | reverse complement strand
CCCAACCCCCTCCCTTCTAAAGGGAGGGGGCTAGTTTGTTGTTTTGGGCTCACTTCGGGGCGGAGCAGGAGTTGCTTTGCAACTCATTTCCGGCGACTTTGTCGCCTCGCCCCTGTTTTTATTTATGATTTTGCAAAATTTATTTCAATAAGGACAGCGGAAAAAATTCTTTGGCACCGGGTGGCTAAGAATTTTTGCAGTCTGCTTCATGTTGAAAATTAAAATTTCAACTCTATTTAAAATCTTGTTATAATTGCTTTTAAGTTAATTCGCGACTCGAGTTAAATAAAGTAAACTGATTTTTATGAACGACAAATTTCTTGAGAAAGAGTTTGAAAAAAACATACCTGCCGTGGTGAAAACTGCGCTGAAATTATGCGCAGAAGCTGCTGATGAGAAATTATTGCCGATTTTTTTGATTGGAGGAATAGTCAGGGACATAATTATCGATAAAAAAAACTTTGATGTGGATATTACTGTTCAGGGAAACGCCGTTGAATTCTCCGGATTCCTTCAAAGAAGCCATCCCGGGGTTTTCAGCGTTAAAGAAATCCATGATAGCTTTAAGACGGCTAAGGTTTTGTTTGCCATAAACAATGAAACCGTTGCCCTTGACCTTGCAAGCACCCGTAAAGAGTCTTATCCGCATCCATCAAGTCTTCCTGTAATTGAAGAAATAGGGTGTGACCTGTATGATGACGTTATAAGAAGGGATTTTACCATAAATTCTATGGCGCTAAGCCTCAATAAGGACTCTTTTTACAAACTGACAGACTATCTTGGCGGATATGAAGACTTACAAAACGGAATACTCAGGGTTCTGCACCCTGAAAGCTTTATAGACGACCCCACGAGAATCATACGGGGATTAAAGTTCAGCGTGAGGTTCGGCTACAGGTTTGATGATATGACCGGGACTCTTATGAGGGAATGCCTCAACTCCGGCCGGTTTGACAACCTCGCGGGAGAGAGGGTTAAGCTTGAATTGAAACAGGCATTCAACGTTAATCGCGCGGAATGCTTAACAGGATTTATTCAGGAAAATATATACAGGCTGGTAGATACGGAGATTTCTTTTCCTGGAAATATTGATGAGCTTGCTTATAGAACAAAAAACACAGTGGATAATTATGCTAAATTCCTGAGCAACCCTGATAAAACCTGGTTGATCTATCTGGGAGTCCTTTTGACAGGGCTTTCCCAGGAGAAAATCAAATATATTGCCGAAAAAATGTACTTATCCGGCAATGAAACAGACATTCTTACAGATGCAAAAACTATTTGCGAAAACCGGGATAAGCTGGAAGCTTCACAATCGTCATTTGAGGTGTACGAATTTTTTGAAAAAACCAAAACAGAGTCGATCCTGGTGTTTTTAATAAAGAATAAATCCTTTAAAGACAAGGTAGATCTTTATTTAAAGGAGCTGAAAGACATCAAAACCAATATGGACGGAAATATTCTTATTAAAATGGGCTTAAAACCGGGGCCGGTTTTCGGGGAAGTTCTGAGGGAAGTCCTGAAAGCCCGGATTAATGGGGAAATAACTTCACCTGAGCAGGAAGCGGAATTTGTCAGGAATTTTCTTTTTTAAATTCAATCGTATAGCCAAGAATTTGCGCGATCAGCTCGACTTCCTTATATGGGATTGTTTCACGGTTAATTTTTTTAGATAGGTTTTGGACAGTATAATATTCACCTTTGATGTTGCTTATTCTTTTAGCAAGTTCAGTTAAAGTCATATTCTGCTCGACAAGCAAATGTTTAATTTCTTTTTTTATACTCATAGTATAAATATTATACTTATATGGATAATATTTATCTAATTTGGTTAAAACTCAACTTGACTTTTTGTCTTAAAAGTTTAGAATTGAACTTGTAATTTTAGAGTTGATCTTTCAAGTTGTTAATTAAACTTAACAAAAGGAGTAAAAAGTGGAAGCTTGTGAAAAATGCCAAAAAATTCGTGAATTACAAGAACTTGAGGTGGAAGTGGGCTCATTAATCGATATCCTGGAATGTGCGCTGAAATATGATGAACTTGAGAATCTTCAGAGCATAAAAAACATTTATTTAGTAGAAATTATCAAGGAAAAATTTAAAAAAATGAGCGCTATTATTCAGGAAATGTAATTTTATAACATTGTATTTAACTTCAATCAGGAAAAATGTACTACACCAAATCTATTAAATTTTATTAAAATAAAAACCTTATGTTTAAAAATTTTATATTTGGGAAAATTATATGTAGAACTGGCGAGCAATCTTCCTTCAATCCTTCTCTCTAATTCCTCTATCTAATATGTGGTAGACTAAATATCGGCGAAAGCCGTTTTTTTTTGCCTAATTTTTACTTGGTGTTCTAAGCAAATAAACGCACAATCAAACACTAATCAACGCCGTATGTCATTACGAGGGCTGTTTTAGCTTATGGAGCAGGAGTTTTAGCTTATTTTAGCCCGTGGCAATCTGTCCGTCGGAGATTTACAGGCGTTTTAGCCAAAAGGGACAGATCACCGCGTCAGGATTCGCACGGCTCATCCTTCCTCGTGATGACAAATTAAGATTATCCTCATTTAACGAAAACTTGTTAAGAGCACTAATGAGCAGATAACAAAAAATTATTCACCCATTGTTTGTAACTGCAAAGTCCCTAAGTCATTTCCTCCACTTGAGGGCTTAACTGAATTTACAAAGAATTTTCTTAAAACATCGGGACTCATTTGAAATATGGCAATACCCAGAAACACAGCGAAAAGAACCGCAATAAGCACATATTCAGCGGCATTTATTCCTTTCTTACCATGAAATTTTTTCATTATTATTTATCCTTTTTCTTAATAATATATATCGTCTGTTTTTATAAAAAAATTTAAAATTAAACACAAGTTGTCACTTAATAAATTTTTTCAAAATGTATATGGATTAGAAAAGGTTGCGAAGCAGGAGCTGCATTGTAACTCATTTTCGCCCGAAGCCTTTTCATTCCTCTAAGGGCGAGGCGGGCATTTTGAAAAAATTTTGTACTGTAAAATAATGAAATTCCTATAGGTAATAACCTGGGCAAAATAAATTAATTTTTGAAATTTCTTTATAATAAGCACACATGTTGACATGAAGGTTTTTAGCGAATTAATATTAATAGACAATTACTTTAAAAGAAACAATTTAAGCAATCTTATCGTCAGAATAAACAGACGGTTTTAAAGTAAGCTGCACCGTGAAATACCACGTCGGGATGGCGGAATTGGTAGACGCGCACGGTTGAGGGCCGTGTGGAGCGATCCATGTGGGTTCAAGTCCCACTCTCGACATTTTCATTTCAGATAAATTACTTACAATAACAATGCGGGAGCGCAAGAATGAAAGAGAAGATTCACCCGAAATACAAAAAAACCACAATAAGCTGTGCCTGCGGTAATGTTATAGAAACTTCCTCTACTGAGGACGGGTTAAAAGTTGAAATTTGCAATGCCTGTCACCCGTTTTTCACAGGGACTCAAAAAATCCTTGATACTGAGGGTAGAGTGGAAAAATTCAAGAAACGTTACGCAAATACAAGAAAAAAGTAGGGTTTTCATACTGATTTTTTAATAAACCGCAGTCAGGCTGCGGCTTATTATTTAAATGGAGTAGTATTTTCTTACGCATAAAATTTATGGGACAAAATAAACTGACAAAACGTAATTAAAGAGAGCGAATAATGGTTGAAAACAGTAAATTTCCGATAGTACACCTAATAAATGCCCCTGAAAACCCTTTAAAAACAATTTATCTTGCATGCAGGACGTGTTATTCCGCTGAATACCCTTATAAAATATGGGAAAAAGACGTTGAACCGGAAAAGATGCTAAAACTCGTAGGAAAAGTTTTAGCATCAGGCCATCACAGCACAATTGAGCACTGCCAGTACATTTTCACGATAAGCGGAGTGACCAGGGCCTGTACACACCAACTGGTAAGACACCGCCATATGTCATTTTCCCAGAAATCCCAGCGCTACGTAACAGAACAGGGCCAGTTTGAGTATATAACCCCGCAAACCGTAAAAAACAACGGGCTTCAGGAAGAATACGACCGGCTGATGGTGAAAATATCGGGATTTTACGAAAAAATGGTGGAACAGGGAGTCCCCGCGGAAGATGCCAGGTTTGTGCTTCCAAACGCCGCTACCAGCTCACTTGTAGCCAGCTTAAACCTGAGAGAAATGATTCACCTGGCTAACTTAAGGCTCTGCGTAAATGCCCAGCACGAAATAAGAAAACTGATTAAGCTGATGTGTGAACTTGTGGTTGAAAAAGACCCCTGGCTTAACGAATATCTTGTCCCAAAGTGCGAAAAGAACGGTTTTTGCGATGAAATCAGAAGCTGCGGAAGATTTCCGCAACAGGTGCGATAATTGATAATATAGGCCTATCAAGAGGTTTTTAAAACTATGAAAGACATGCTGGATAAAATAAAAAGTATAGAAAAAAACTACGTGGAGATTGGTGAAAAACTCAGCGATCCCGAAATTATCAAAGACTATGAGGAGTTTAGAAAACTTTCCAGAACCAGAAAATCTATGGAAGAAACCGTAGAAATATATCACACCTGGCAGGAAGCAATAAAGGCAAAAGAAGATGCCCAGCAGATGATAAAAACCGAGGAAGACCCTGAAATGAAAAACTTCATCCAGGCTGAACTCGACCAGGCAGAGGAAAAAATCCAAAATTGCGAGGAAAGGATGAAAGTCCTTCTTTTACCCCGCGACCCTAACGATGATAAGGATATTATGCTTGAAATCAGAGGCGGAGCAGGTGGTGATGAAGCAAACATCTTTGCCGCCGACCTGATGAGGATGTATTTAAGGCATGCAGAAAAAAAAGGATGGAAAACCGAGATTATAGGCCAATCAGAAGGAGGTACAGGCGGAATCAGCGAAGCCGTAATTTCGATACAGGGAGATGCGGTATATAGCCAGCTAAAATATGAATCAGGCGTCCATAGAGTCCAGAGGGTACCGGTAACGGAATCCCAGGGAAGGGTTCATACAAGCACGGCAACAGTTGCGGTTATGCCGGAGGTTGAAAACGTGGAAATTGACATTAAGCCTGAAGACCTTGAAATCACCACCGCAAGAGCAGGCGGGGCAGGCGGCCAGAATGTTAACAAGGTAGAAACGGCAGTAAGGATTGTCCATAAACCGTCAGGGCTGATGGTTCACTGTACAGAGGAAAGAAGCCAGCTCCAGAACCGTGAGCGCGCCATGAATCTCTTAAAAACAAAGCTTTATGATATCGAAGCGCAAAAACAGATGCAGGAAATTACCGACTTAAGACGCTCCCAGGTAGGCACGGGCGACAGGAGCGAACGTATCAGGACATATAACTTCCCGCAGGGAAGATGCACTGACCATAGAATCGGCCAAAACTTCAACGTATGGACGGTAATTGAAGGCGATATTGAAAACCTTATCGAACAGCTGATAGAAGCCGACCAGAAAGCCAAACTTGAAAAACTGGCGGAATCGGCAACTTAAGAGAAGTTATTTGCAAATTAATCCGAGTCGCCAATTAGCCAAAAGTAAGAATATAACTATGCAATTAGCGACTCAAGTAAATTAATTCACCAATTTAAGACCAATGCAGAATAATATTTTTTCTCATGACCATTTCAATACCTGGCAAACCTGTAAAAGCAGATACTTCTTTAAATACATAAAAAAACTTAACTGGCCGGATTTTACAGGTGATTATGAGCTGGGCAAAAATTTTCACGCCCTTATTGACTATTACCTGAGAGGTTTTGATATTGAACCTCTTATAAAAAACGCTGGTAATGAACTTGAAGAATGCTGGAACTACATAAAAGACCGACAAATTTTATCAAATAAACTTATTAAAACAGAATGGGGTTTTAACTGCAGGGTCTCAGATACGCATAACTGGCTTATCGGAAGAATTGACGCTGTTTTTTATGATGCAAAAACCGATAAATATATCATAGCTGACTGGAAAACAGGCAAGTACATCCCCAAAAACATAAACTCCAATTTTCAGCATAAAATTTATCTATATGCTTTTTTTAACAGCAAGCAAAGCCTTAACCTGGATTTTGAACCTGAACAGCTTGAGTTCAGGTATATTAAAATCCAGGACGGCGTTTCCATTGAATCAATTGACTTTTCAAGGGAAAAGGAAATTGAATACACAGATAATATGCTAAATTTAATTGAAGACATTAATAAAGCCGAGAAAGCCAACAAACCTGAAACTTGCCCGATAAACCAATGCGCCTATAAAAACCTTTGTTTTAAGCAGGTAAGAAAAAATCCTTAACCCTGTTTTATGTACAAATTCCCCACAAGATGCTTAAACTTGGAATTTTCATTCTGAAGCATGTTATTTCTGGAAATAATCTTTTTATTCTCTTCAAGAAGCTGCTCTACCTGCTTTGCAAGGATTTCATTATCCCTGTGTACCTTGGCAGAATCCATCACAGGCTGGAATATATCTTCGCTTTTAATCTTGCGGGTAATTTCCCCGGTAATTTTTTGAGCGATAGACTCGGCTAAAAGGGAAAGGGTCTGGGAAGTTACATCGAGAGTGACATTGTTTAACTCCTGCCTGCCATGCAATTTCTGAACAGCAGAATTTTTTACAGCCGGGGGGTTTATTGGGTTTATAATACCGCTGTTGACAATTGATGAGATTTCTTCATCATTTTTGCCTTGCTCCCTGAGTTTTAGGGCATGCTTTAACTTGGAAATCGCCATTTCATCGTAAAATTCGTTACTATCCTCATCTTCGTAGATGGGATCAATGCGCCAGGATTTCAAAATCTCTTCAACATCTGACAAATTGGGATTTTTGATCTTCTCGAATAACTGCTCTCTTGTAAACATTAATTAGTCCAAACATCCTTTATTTTCTTACCTATATATTATAACCACCTGAAAAATAAATATTGCTAAAATTTATACAATAAATTTATTTTTTGTAAAAAAAACTCAAAACGGCTTTATATATAGCCGTTTTTTGTTGACGATATCTCCTGTTAATGCTGTAATTTAATTGAGTTATAAAGGAATTCAGGCAAAAGGATGGTAAGGATATGGTAGCTACATTTTTATACGAGGGTAAAGCAAAAAAAGTTTTTGAAACAGATGATCCTAATGAAGTTATTATCATTTTTAAAGATGATGCAACCGCGTTTAACGCTCAAAAAAAGGACAGTTTTTCGGAAAAAGGCAGGGTTAACCTGGCTTTTTCAAAATATTTTTTCGACTTATTACATGAAAACGGAGTTAAAACCCATGTGGTCTCATTCATAGACGAAACATCAATGAGAGCAAAAAAGGTAGACATAATCCCCCTGGAAGTGGTTGTAAGAAATCTTGCCGCAGGTTCATTATGCAGGAGACTGGGTTTTGAAAAAGGCATGGCATTAAATCCGCCGCTGTGTGAGTTTTATCTCAAAGACGACGCTCTTGACGACCCTATTCTCTGCAGGGAACACATAAGATATATGAACACCGCAACGGAAGAGGAACTTTCCTACATAGAACAACAGGCGCTCAAGGTTAATGAAATAATCTATAACTTTATGGACTCCAATAACATAACTCTCGTTGACTTTAAACTGGAATTCGGCAGGACAAGCGAAGGAGAAATTATACTTGCTGATGAAATATCTCCTGATACCTGCAGGTTCTGGGTGAAAGGCACAATGGAATCCCTGGATAAAGATGTCTACAGGGAAGATAAAGGCGATTTAGTCGGCTCTTATAAGAAACTGGCTGAGATTTTAGGTCTTGAACTTTAATTATTGCAAGGCGCGAAACAACACTAAAAACTATAAACAAACACTGTCATTGCGATGATATAAGGAGAAAAAATGAAAAAATATAAAGCGGATATAATAGTAAGTTTAAAAAACGGAGTGCGTGACCCCCAGGGAGCTGCCGTAGATACCGTGCTTAAAAGGACAGGAATGGAAGAGGATGCAACCGTTCAGACGGGAAAATTCTTTACTCTCTCAATAACAGGAGAAGATGAAACCAGCGCAAAGTCCAAACTTAACGTTATTTGCGAAGAAGTCCTCTCCAATCCGGTACTCGAAACTTATAAAATCGAAAGGTTTTCAGAAGTATGAAATCAGGTATAAAAGCAGGTATAATAGTCTTTCCCGGAACGAACTGCGATATAGACACCCGGAGGGCATGTGAATTCTACGGCTGGCAAACCGAATTTATATGGCATGATGAAAAAAACCTTGATAAATACGATGTAATCTTCCTACCCGGAGGGTTTTCATACGGAGATTACATACGTGCCGGCCGGCTTGCAAAGTTTAGCCCCGCTGTAATGGCTTTAAAAGACTATGTAAAAGCTAAAAGAGGTTTTGTAATAGGTATCTGCAACGGATTCCAGGTACTTTGCGAAACAAAACTACTGCCGGGTATATTATCCACTAACACAAACACAAAATTTATCTGTGAGGAAGTTGAGCTCTCAGTGAATCATGAAGGCTTTCCCGGAACTGTAAAATTTGCGATAGCCCACGGAGAAGGCAGGTATATTGCTGATGAAGCGGTACTTGAAGAAATTGTCGCAAAAAATATGCTTTTTCTCAGGTATAATGACAATCCTAACGGCTCTGCTCTTGATATAGCAGGGCTTTATGATAAAGAAAATAAAATTATCGGTATGATGCCTCACCCTGAGCGGGGAATTTTTGCAGAAACCGGTAACACAGACGGCAGATACTTCTTTGAAATGCTGGAAAGAGAATTAAATAAGAATTTATGTGCATGTAAATACACCGCCTGTTCTCAGGCAGAGGAGTATTAAATGCTGTTGTTGCGAGCAGAACCGGAGGTTCGACGCGGGGCAATCTGTCCAACGGAAACTGAATACGAAAAAACTCGCATTTGTCATTGCAAGGAACGAAAAAAAAACAAAGTGAAGCTCAAGCAAATAAACACAAAACACTAAAAACACACACCTGTCATTGCGAGGGCTTTAGCCCGTGGCAATCTGAGTAACAAACACTAAAGGCAATAAAAATGGAAAATAAACAATACTACATCTACTTTATGACAAATTTTGAAGAAACAACACTATACGTGGGTGTAACAAATAACCTTGAAAGAAGAGTTTATGAACATAAAAACAAGCTTTTAAAAGGGTTTACCTCAAGATACCACCTTAAAAAACTTGTTCATTATGAAATTTATAACGATATTGAACAGGCAATAGCAAGAGAAAAGCAGATTAAGTCGTGGTCAAGACAAAGAAAAAACGAGTTGATAAAAAGCAATAATGCGAACTGGGATGATTTAAGCGAAAGTTGGACAGATTGCCACGGGCTGTCCGAATTGGCATTACAGCCCTCGCAATGACAATGCAACGTTGGATGTCATTGCGAGGAGCGAAAAAAAACAAAGTGAGGCTCAAGCAAATAAACACAAAGCACTAAAAACACACACCTGTCATTGCGAGGGCTTTAGCCCGTGGCAATCTGAGTAACAAATACTAAAGGCAATAAAAATGGAAATTTTATCTTACATAGTATCTAACATAACAAATATAGCAGTACTTTTTGCACTTTTAGGTGTTGCTTATAAGTATTTTAATATGAAGACCAGGGAAGAAAAACGTCTGGAATATGAGAATTTCAATTTTTTATATTCTATAAAAGAAATTGGTGGAAAAAATTATATTATAAAAGCAATAGATCACGTATTACAAGAATTGAAAGCCGGACAGATTGCCGCGTCGCTTCACTTCGTTTCGCTCCTCGCAATGACGCCCGACATTGCATTGTCATTGCGAGGAAGGTTCGCAGAACCCGACGCGGCAATCTGACAAGTAGACACTAAATACATTAGCAAGACCCTGAAACAAGTTCAGGGTGACAATGAAAAAAGGACAATAAAATGCAGACTATGGAATTATATAAAGCGCTTGGATTAACAGATTGTGAATACGAAGAAATCAAAAATAGGCTGGGAAGAGAACCTAATGAGCTTGAAACATACCTTTTTTCGGCAATGTGGTCAGAACACTGCGGTTATAAACATTCCAGAAACTATTTATCACTGTTCCCGTCGGGAGGAGCGGTAAGTCATGGGGAAAATGCAGGCGGAGTGCAAATTGGAGACCATGTAGCAGTATTCAAAGTCGAATCCCATAACCACCCCTCTGCCGTAGAGCCGTTTCAAGGAGCAGCAACCGGCATAGGGGGCATAGTAAGGGACATTCTCGCAATAGGCGCAAGACCTGTAGCGCTTCTTGACTCGTTAAAGTTTGGAAAAATCACTGATAACTTCTCAAAACATATATTTGACGGGGTAGTGCACGGTATATCACACTATGGAAACTGCATAGGAGTCCCGACAGTAGCAGGAGAAGTCAATTTTGACGAATCATACGGGGATTCGCCGCTGGTAAATGTAATGTGCGCAGGAATTGTGCATAAGGACAAAATCCGCTCAGCCTGCGCAGCAGCAGGAATGACTGTAATAGCAGTCGGCTCTCACACAGGCCGGGACGGAATCCACGGCGCATCTTTCGCTTCCAAGGAATTAAGCGAAAACTCCAGGGAAGACCGGCCATCAGTGCAGGTTGGAGACCCGTTTATTAAAAAAGTGCTTATTGAGGCGACCCTGGAAATACTTGACCTCGAAGAAGTCCAGAGCTGTCAGGATTTTGGGGCAGCAGGCCTTTTATCGTCCTCGTCAGAGATGGCGTTTAAGGGAGAATGCGGCATTAATCTCTATCTGGACAAAGTCCACCTGAGAGAAGAAGGTATGCAGCCCTGGGAAATTATGCTTTCAGAGTCTCAGGAACGGATGCTCTTTATTGTTGAGCCGGCCGGCACTCAAAAAGTTCTGGATATTGCTGATAAATATGATATTCCTGCAAGCATAATAGGGGAAACCACAGACTCGGGAAGATACAGGCTCTTCTGGCATGAGGAAATCAAAGCCGACCTTCCCCCGGAAATCCTTGCTGAAAGCGTGAAATATACTTTAAATGACCAGGAACCTGGTTATATTAACCAATTCAGGAATAAAAAACTCGAAGGGACTACAGAAATTGAAATTGCAGTCGGCAAACTTGTCTCTGACCCCAATTTTGCGTCAAAAAAATGGGTTTACAGACAATATGACCATACTGTAGGGACAAGAACGGCGCTGAAACCCGGAGAGTCCGGAGCGGCAGGAATATGGCTTCACGAGGAAGACGGGGTTATCGGGCTGACCATAGATTCAAATCCAAGACAGGTGTTTTTAAACCCTTATGAAGGAGGCAGGACCTCTATATGGGAGGCCTGCAGAAACCTTATATCTTCAGGGTTTGAACCTATGGGCATGACTAATTGCCTTAATTACGGCAATCCGGAAAAGGACGAAGTCGCTTACCAGTTTATAAAATCGGTTGAAGGACTTGCTCAGGCTTGCAAAGAAGCTGATATACCGGTCGTTTCAGGAAATGTTTCCTTCTATAACGAGTCTCCTGAAAGAAGAGTATATCCTACACCATCTATCGGGCTTGTAGGATATGTTGATTCCCCTGGTAAGACCATTAAATCATCTTTCAAATCAGGTGAAACATTAATTCTTACAGGTAAAGACATTGATGATAACTCAAATATAGGCGGTTCGCTTTACCATAGAACCCTGTACGACTTTATAGGCGGAGAAATTGACAGTGTTGACGCCAAATTGGAAGAGGGCTTAAAACAGCTGATTTTCACGCTTCGAGACCAAAAATTGCTTGAAGGATGTGTTGATGTTTCAGAAGGCGGACTTTTTGGAGCTGTATTTGAAGGCATCAAGAACGGAAACACAGGTTTTACCGGCAGTATAATTAATATAGCCGATAAAGAGAAAGCTCTGTTCGGAGAGATAACCGGCAGGTACGTGATTTCTACAAAAGAACCTGAAAAAGTCCTGCAAGTCCTGAGTTCTGAGGATATCCCACATAGGAAACTGGGAGTCTGCGAAGACAATAAGCTGGAATTTGACGGATATAGCTTTAACCTGGCACAATTATATTACCTTTATGACAGGTCAATAGATCTGGAGATGAACGAATGACAAGTCTTTGCCAAAAAGGATACTGCTTTGCCGGAGGCAATGAAATAAAATTTTCCGAAGAATGCGGGGTATTCGGCGGAATTTCCTATAAATACCCCATAGCCCCTTATATCCAGCAGGGTTTATTTATGCTCCAGCACAGGGGACAGGAGAGTGCCGGGATTTGCGTCGGGGAAAGGAACCCGTTTATCTATAAAAATAAAGGACTTGTAATGGAAGTCCTCTCTGACAGGGTGATTAGCAAAATCCGCGGGAGAATGGGCATAAGCCACGTAAGATATTCCACCCAGGGCGGGTCTGATACTACCCATGCCCAGCCTTATGTGGTAACTTACCTCGGCGAAAAGGTTGCTGTTGCACACAACGGGAACGTAAAAGCAGCTGTGGAAATGAGAAAAAACCTTGAAAAACAAGGCGAAGTCTTTATTACAACCGCTGATACCGAGATGATACTTAAAAAAGTCATCAGGGAACTTCGCAAAGCACCTTCAAAATGGACATTTGAAGAAGTCGGCAAGGTTTTAACCGAGAATTTTACAGGAGGAGCCTGGTCAATTTTGTTTTTTGTACCGGGAAAAATATTTGCATACCGTGACCCGATGGGATACAGGCCGCTTTCAATGTGCGAATCCATAGACGGGGTGTTCGTAAGCTCTGAAGATACTTCTTTCCAGATGCTGGAGGGAAAGTCAGTATATCATATACAGCCCGGCGAAGGAGTCGAAATTTCCAGGGACGGCTTTGAAGTAAAGCGTTTTGCAGAAGAAATGCCCTCAAAAAAATGCGTGTTTGAACATATTTACTTTGCCAGGCCCGACTCTAACGTGTTCGGCAAAAACGTATACTCCTCACGCGTAGAGCTTGGCAGAAAATGCGCACTGGAAAACCCTATTGACGCTGATATTGTAATTCCCGTTATGGATTCAGGGTTTGCTCCTGCTATCGGGTTTTCGCAGCAGTCGGGGATTCCCTTACAGATGGGGCTTATGCGGAACCGGTGGGTCGGAAGAACCTTTATCCTCCCTGAGCAGCAAATGCGAAGCACCGGCGTAAGACGTAAATTAACCCCTATTAAGGAGGTTTTAAACAATAAAAGGGTCGTGGTAATTGATGATTCCATAGTAAGGGGAACAACATCCAGGGAAATTGTCAGGTTACTAAAGGAATCAGGGGCAAAAGAAGTCCATTTTCGCTCTGCTTCCCCTAAAATCGTTAATACATGTCATTGGGGCGTTGATATACCTACTAAAAAAGAATTAATAGCTAATAAATATGATGATACTTGCGGAATAAGGGACTTTATAGAAGCTGATAGTATAGCATACTTGTCTATAGACGGGTTAAAAGACATTTTTGGCCGGGACGGATGGTGTTATTCCTGTCTTTTAGCTGATTGTGAAAAGCCCGAAAACGAAAATTCCACTAAATGCGCTAAATTAAGTGAGTCGGTGTGTTAGTTTCAGACAGTAAAAAAACAAACCGGGCGGGGAATTTAAAATATTTTTTGAATTTCCTAAACTAATATACATGGAAGAAATAATTCACATAAAAGTTAATAATGTTACGCTTGACGGGAAGTTAGGCATACCTGAAAATGCTCAGGGCATTGTAATATTTTCTCATGGCAGCGGCAGCAGCAAATTAAGCCCGAGAAACAATTATGTTGCGGAAAAATTGCGTGAAAACGGTTTTGCCACCCTGCTTTTTGATCTTCTTACCCGTGAAGAAGACCTGGATTATATGAACAGGTTTAATACTGACCTTCTTGCCAAGAGGCTGGAAGCTGTTACAAGGTGGGTGCATAATAATGAAAGTACAAAAAATTTACCTGTAGCTTATTTTGGAGCAAGCACAGGCGCCGCATCAGCTTTATATGCAGTTTCAGAGATGAATGACGGCATTAAAACGATTGTTTCCAGGGGAGGACGTCCTGACCTGGCAGAGGAAGTCCTTGATAACGTTAAAATTCCTGTTCTCTTTATTGTAGGAGGAAACGACCATATTGTAATTAACCTTAACAAAAAAGCCATGGAAAAAATGAGCTACAGAAAGGAACTTAAGATTGTGCCCGGAGCTTCACACCTTTTTGAAGAGCCGGGCACTCTGGATGAAGTGGCAAATATTTGTATAGATTGGCTTAAAGCAGAGTTGAAAGATTAAATATCTATTATAAAACGGCAACAAAAAATAAAAAACCTAAAATGTGCTTCATTTTAAGGTTTTTTAAAATATTTTTACTCAATAATAATAACACTTACAGGACAAGCTTCAGCGGCTTCTTTTACTGCTTCTTCATTTCCGGCAATGTTTTCTTCTTTTACCAAAACTGTATCTTCAACAGAAAATACTTCTTCGCAAATTGATTCGCACGCTCCGCAGGCTATGCAGCCGTCTTCAATTTTTACTTTCATTTTTTTCCTCCTGTTTAATTAAGAAAAATTTTTGGACAATCCTATTATAATCTTAAATATATTTTTTTAAAATACTTATTTAATTTATAACCTAAAGTTTTAATAAAAGTTGAGGAATCAATATAAAAAAGCGGTAAAGCCGTTCTTTATAAAGGTTAGCCGGTGGGCGTTTTAAAGAACTTCGAAAATATTTAATTCGTGATTCGAGTTATTTAGAACCGGAGATTTTTTTAAGCTCAGAAACAATATCCCTGGCGGAATCCGGCTTTGCCAGTATAATATTTGCCTTTTTCATATGACTAAACTTTTCCGGGTTGTTAAGAATAGAATTTATGAGCCCAATAAGCCTGCCGGGTGTACAATCCGCATCTTCCAGATACACTGCCGCTCCTGCTTTTTCCATGGCTTTTGCGTTGAAACGTTGATGATCCGCGGCTGCGTAGGGGTATGGAACCAGCACGGCAGGCAATCCGCAGAGATTAAGCTCTGAAATGCTCAATGATCCCGCCCTGGAAACTGCCACATCAGCTGCATTAAGCGGTAGGTACATATCATCGAAGTACGGTTTTGCCAGATAATCCGGGTTTGCATATAAATCCGGGTTTTTTTCATAAAAGGACTTTATATAATCGTCAAAATTCTTTCTGCCGGTCTGGTGAATAACCTGAAAACCGGATTCTTCTATAAACGCTCTGACAGCACCGCTTATTGCGTCATTAATGGTTTTTGCGCCCTGGGAACCGCCAATGGCAAGTATTGTTTTCTTATCCGGGTTCAGCCCAAGTTTTTCAATGGCGGTATTTCTGTCAGTCCCGCTCAAAGCAGACCTTACGGGATTTCCTGAAACCTTTGTATTATTGTTTTTTATAAATTTTTTGGCGTCTTCAAACGCAAGAGAAACACTTTTTGCCCCTTTTGACGTGAATTTGTTGACCATACCGGGATGAGCATCAGGATCGTGAATCATATAAGGGATCCCAAGGAGCCATGCGGCCATTAACACCGGTCCTGTAACATATCCGCCCGTACCGAAAACCGCGTCAGGTTTTAACCCGGTCAAAAGCTTAATAGAGCTAAAAGTTGCCGTTAAAAGCTCTATAGCCCACAACAACAATTTTATTCCGGGCTTTCTCGGCATTCCGGAAACGTTAACAGAGTAAAAGTCCAGATTTTCCCTTTCAGCAATTTCTTTTTCCGGGTTTTTAGCGCAGCCGATATAATAAATTTCGCCAAAATCCGGATCGTTTTTTAATTCCTGCGCAACTGCAATTGCCGGATAAATATGTCCGCCTGTACCTCCACCTGTTAAAACAACTGAAATAAGTTTCACAAGACTTACCTGGCTCTTTCATGTAAATTAATAGGGTTGATTCTTTTCCTGGATATATTAAGCAAAATTCCCAGCATAAAAAGCGTTAAGACAACGGAAGTTCCTCCATAGCTTACCAGTGGAAGGGTTACTCCGGTTACGGGGATTACTCCTACTGCCACGCCTATATTAATAAAGGCCTGAAAGATTATAGAGAAGGTTATACCAAAGGCAAGGAGTTTTCCAAATGGGTCAGGGCATTTATTGGCAATATAAAAACCTCTTTGCAGGAGCGTAAGAAAAATCCCGATAAGGATAATGCAGCCTATAAACCCGAGTTCTTCGGCTATAACAGCAAAAATAAAATCCGTATGACTAAAAGGAAGCCAGAAGAGTTTTTGCCTGGAATTTCCATATCCAACCCCAAAAAATCCGCCGGAACCGATTGCATATAAGGACTGAATCAGGTTATACCCTGCCCCCTGCGGGTCAGCCCAGGGATCAAGCCAGCCTTTCAGCCGCTCCAGCTGGTACGGTCTTACAAAAATTAGCAGTCCAAGAGCCCCCACGCCGGATGCGCACAAGCTTAAAAACCTGAATGACGCTCCTCCCACCAGCAGCAGGGAAAATGCGATCAACCCCAGGATTACGGCATTGCTCAAATTCGGCTGGGCAAGCAGTATAACAATCATTAAAAATACCAGCGCCAGGCGCCCTATCATTTTAGAATCAATTATCCTTTTTGACTCGACGATAGCAGTGGAAACAAGGAGTATTGTTGCGAACTTGCAGAATTCAGAAGGCTGCAATGGAATTCCCGCAAGCCATCTTGAGGAACCATAAGCACTTTTGCCTATCCCGGGGATTAAAGTAAAGATAATTAACAGCGTAACTATTCCCGTGATCGGGTATACAAACTTTTTCCATAACCGGTAGTCCATGGTATATGCAAAAACAAACAGTACAAGCCCCAAAATGACCGCTATTATATGTTTAATAAAAAAATATGCAAAATTATTATAATGCTCAGCACCTTCCGGTGCGCTTGCGCTAAAAACCGCCATAACCCCGAAAAATAACAGGGCAAATATCGCTATTGCCAGGGCTTTATCAGGCGGACCAGCCAGGACAGGTTTTGTATTAAAGGCTCTTTTTACTCTTTTTTTAGCACGAGCCAGCCGTTTTTGTCTTACTGAGGACATATTTCTTAAACACTTTTCCTCTTTCTTCAAAATTAGCAAACATATCAAAACTTGCGCAAGCCGGAGACAGTAACACCGGCCCGAGTTTTAGCGAACCGGCCTTATCTATTGCACTTTGCAATGAGCTTTCCCTGAAAATATTTTTCACATCCTGCTGCTTCAACGCCTGCTCAATCCGATCAGCCGCTTCGCCTATAAGCACAACCGCTGCGGCTCTTTTATTAACTTCTCTTGCAAACTCGGTCAAATCGGTGCCTTTATCCCTGCCGCCCGCAATCAGCACCACTTTTTGGTCTTCAAACGCTTTCAGGGCACATATGGCCGAACTGCAATTGGTGGCTTTTGAGTCATTATAATAATCTATTTCGTCAACCGTGGCAACAAATTCAAGCCGGTGCTCCGGGGGCGCGAAATTCATTATAGCTTCCCTGATTATTTCCGGCTCAACTCCCACGATATAGCAAACTGCAACGGCAGCCATTACATTTTCAAGGTTATGCCTGCCCTTTAGCGGAATTTCATTTTTCCGCATAATTTCATGGACTTGTTTTTTCTTATCTTTCAACAGGATTTTTTCATCCTTCAAATAAACGCATTTATCATCCGCTTCCCGGTTAAAAAAGTAGGTTTCAGAAGAAATGTCAAGTTTCAGATAGGCAATTTTAAGGTCTTTTGCGTTAAGTACCGCCCATGCAGGCTGCCTGTCAAGAAATAACGAGGATTTCACCCTGAAATATTCTTCTTCGTCACCATGCCAGTCGATGTGATCTGGTGTGTAGTTTAAAAACACAGCTATATGAGGTTTAAAAGTCCTGCTTGTGGCTATCTGGTAAGAGCTGACCTCTGCTACGAAAAAATCAACGTTATCAACAAGTTCAATTGCCGGGATTCCGATATTTCCGCAAGCAGGAGCTTTGTATCCGGCTTTTGTCAGGATTTCTGAGACCAGCTTTGTGGTGGTGGTCTTGCCGTTGGTGCCGGTAATTGCGATAAAAGGCTTCAGGGATTCCCTGTAAGCCAGTTCTAATTCCCCAAAACACTCTATATTATGTGCCCTGATCAGCCGCATAACCTCTGAATGCGGAGGAATTCCGGGGCTGGCAATTATAACATCAGCATTCAGGACAGTTTCATTCTTATGCCCGCCCATTTCCACTTTTATATCGAGTTTTTCCAGTTTCCGTATTTTTTGCTCATCCTCAGGCGTTTGCTCTCTTTTTTCGCTGATAATACAGTTCGCGCCTTTTGAGGAAAGGTATTTTGCCGCGGAAATCCCGCTCTTTGATAAACCAAGTATTGTTACGTCAAAGTTATTCCATTTTCTTTTCATAAAGTTATTCCGTTAATAAAATAAAATGACACTTAAAACAGCAGATATGAGCCCTGCAAGCCAGAACATATAAACAACGCCAGGTTCTGACCATCCTGAAAGCTCGAAATGATGATGGATAGGGCTCATTTTAAAAACACGTTTTCCTGTGGATTTAAAACTGATTACCTGAATTATGACAGATAATGTCTCGATTACAAATACCATACCGATTATAATTAACCACAATTCAAATTTACCCATCACAGCAATCGCGCCTAATCCTCCCCCCAGGGCAATGCTTCCCGTGTCTCCCATAAACATTTTGGCGGGATTTTTGTTGTAGTACAAAAATCCAAGGCAACTACCCGCAACCGCGGCGCTGATTATCGCAAGATCAGGCATTGCCTGCAAATAACATATAATCCCGCAGGCAATAAACGCGAAAAATGAAGTCCCCGCAGCAAGCCCGTCAAGCCCATCGGTGAGGTTCACGGCATTTGAAGAGCCGACTATTATAAAAACCGCAATTAACGGGTAAATCATGCCAAAATCAAACTGTGCAAACCCGAAAAAAGATAATGTTGTATTTCCTGTAAAGACCATATAAAGAGCGGGTATCAGGGCAATTACCGCTTGAAAAGCAAGCTTTCCCCGTGCTGTTAAGCCTTTATTGTGTTTCTTGGCAATTTTAAGGTAATCATCGTGAAATCCAAGCCCCATAAAGGCAAGGAATACAAAAACAGCTATTATAGAGGTTACGGTAAGATTCCTGCTGAAAGTTAAAACCGACAAAGCGGCGATAACAGCCGGAATAACCAGGATAATCCCTCCCGTCGTTGGAGTACCGCTCTTTGCCGAATGCGAAGCCGGCCCGTCCTCTCTTATGTATTGCCCGTAGTATTTATTTTTAAGAAATTTCAGGTAAGGCGCTCCTGAAACAAGCGTTAAAACAAGTGCGGCAACTCCTGTAACATATATTAACAACTCTTACTATCTTCTCCCTTTCGCTTTAATTTTTATGATACAACAGAAATTGTTGTGATTCAGGATGTAAACCTTCAATAATTTTAAAAAAACTTAACAGAAAAATTTATTTTTAGAAGTTTTGTCTTATTAAGAACTAGTGATTTATTAGGGTAACCAACAAGAAAAATGATAACTAACAATTTCATAATGTTCAGGGCAAATAACCCTGCACCACAGCCCCAACAAGATGATCATCCACTACCTGAAATAATAACCAATAGATGGGAGCCTTCCCGTCTGAAAACAGGAGATACAAGGGCAGCATTTTTTTACCTGAATGACATGCACAGTGTGACAGAGTATATGCCCTTTTTAAAAGTCGCATCCGACCAGTTTGATGAAAAATATAGTGACATAACCACTTTCAAGGTGTCAGGCGGGGATATGAAAGCAGGGCTGGGCGGTACTTTTAACGATATTACCATTGATTTTTTGAACTCTATAGGGCTTGAACTATCAGCCCTGGGTAATCACGAACTTGACTGCGGAGTGGAAGCTTTTGCCCGGCAACTTCCCGAAATGAATACAAAATTTGTAAGCTCAAATATACAGGTGGATTCAAAATCTCCTTTAGGTTGGCTTTATTCCCCTTTTGAGGAATTTCAGGTAAAAGATGGAAAATTGAAAACAAGAACAAACCAACCCGGAGGCAGACTGCTAAACAGCTGTATCGTTGAGAAAAACGGTGAAAAATACGGATTTATAGGACTGGCAACACCTTTTAACGATCAATACAGACAAAAACTGGAGGGAGTAAAGTTTGATAACCCATTAAAAGTATTTGGCAACATCGATGCTAAAGCCAGTGAATTAAAAACTTTACAAGATAGTTTGACGCCTATTTCAGATGAGGATTTTGAAAAAAAACTTAGCGAATTAGAACAAAACCTGAGAGAACAAAGAGAAGTTCAAATATTAATCGATGCTAAAAAAGAAAATCTAAACAATACAGAAGCATCCGCACTTATTGAAAACCAAAGCCGGGAAATTGTGACAAGACAAAACCGAAGAAATGGCTTATTAAAGAAACTTGAGCCTCCATCTGCCTATAAAATCGTAGAAATGTTGAAATTGAATGAAGAACTTAAGAAGCTAAAATTACAAAACAATCTTCAAAAACAGATTGATGAATTAAGAGCAAAAGGGATAAATAAAATTATCCTGCTTTCACATCTGGGAACTGATAGAGATAGAGAATTAATCCCGCGACTTGATGGTGTGGATATTGTAATAGAAGGACACGATCATAAAGTAACGCAGGAACCTATAGAACTTAAATCAAAATCAGGTGAACCGGTATTGATGGTTCAAGCGGGACGCGATGGAAACCTTGCCGGTGTTCTGGATGTAATTTTTGATTCAAAGGGAGTAATTACAAGTTCTAATAATAGCCTTTACCGGTCAAGCAATGGTGCTTTCTATGAAAAATCCGTTTTTGAAATATGGAAGACCTATTTTAAAGAGCCGGAGCAAATTGCCACCTTAAAAAAATCGTTGACTGCAAGTTCTGAAAAAAGTACTGAAGGCACACTGGCAAACCTTTTTGCGGAGGCCTATCTTGCAATGGATCATAAAAAAAGCCGGGGTCAAAACCCGGCTGACTTCGCCCTGATGCTTAAGGTTGGAAATTTAAGAAAAAAAGGTCTGAATAGAAATATAACAGACAGAGAAATTATGACTTTTGATACCTGGGGAGATAGAATTTACAAAACCCAATTGACAGGCGATCAAGTAATTCAAATCATAAACAGGGGGGTAAAACAGCTTATTCCCCTACAATTTAATGCACAATATTTTTGTGACTAAAATTCTAATTGCTTTTATGAAAAACGACCTGAAAGCTCTTCTGGCAATTTGAAATA
>JANQIY010000071.1 GCA_028281965.1 Candidatus Gastranaerophilales bacterium | reverse complement strand
TTTATATTTTTTAAAACCCCTAAAGTTATTTTATAATAGTCATAATGGGGTTAGGTGTAGGGGCGAAGCCCCTACCCAAAACAAAATCCCCCTCCCTTGAGGGAGGGGGCAGGGGGTGGGAGATACATCCAGCGTTGAAAATATACTGAAATTATTTCAGCATAACAATTTATGGCGTTTTGAAATTAATGATAAGCTATTTAAATTAAAAATGTAGGGGAGTAAGGGGGTTGGGGGTGGGTTGTAAAATTTTCGATTTTGCAAATTAATTCGCGACTCGAGTTAATTAATTTGTAAAATGAAAATTTTACAATTAATTTTATTCTATTTGTGATTCGCTTATGTCAGGCAAGTTATTACAGGAAGTTGGGATTGCCTCGGTATCTTTTTCTTTATTATCTATGTATTCCAGGCAAACTTTCAGCTTCAGATGATTTTTAGCCTTTTCAATAGCTTCAATTTCATCGTAAAACACGTTGGTTTCCCTTATTTCATCTATAATTCCCAGGCTTCTGAGCTGTTCTTCGAGTTCCTTGCATTTTAAGACAATCAAGACCTTAATATCGTGAGATTTCAGGTTAACTATGATATCCTCAAGCGCAAATACAGCTGAAATATCTAATAATGGTATGGATTCAAAGTTCAGTATCAGGTATTTTGTCCCCAGGGATTCCTCAACGCGGGAGATCATATGGTTAATCGAGCCGAAGAACAATACCCCGTGAATATGGACTACCCGGATTTTGTGCTTGGAAGCATGCTCAATCTCGCTTTCAATTTCCATAATCTCTTTGTCATGGACTTCTTTAACGTTAACCCTGGTATGTCTTGTAACCTGCCTTGCAAAAAGCAGTGCTGCCAGGGTAATTCCCGCTCCCACGGCAAATATAAGGTCGTAAAAAACAGTCAGCAGGAAAACAAGGATCATAACGTATAAATCCTGTTTTGGCGCATACTTTATAACTCTTATAAACTTGAAATCAATTATCTCAGAGCCAACTTTCATTAAAATCCCCGCTAAAACCGCCATTGGAACATTTTTAACCAGCGGGGCAGCTCCAAGAAGCAGTGCCGCAAGAAAAACAGCATGTATTATAGCTGATAACCTGGTTACACCGCCGGCTTTTATATTAACTACCGTCCTCATCGTAGCACCGGCCCCGACAGTTCCTCCGAACATGCCGGTAATGGCGTTTCCTATGCCTTGTCCAAGAAGAACCCTGTCAGGATCGTGTTTTTCCTTGGTAAGGGAGTCCACAACCAGGGCTGTTAATAGGGAATCCACTGCTCCTATGACTCCAAGGGTCAGCGCTATGGGTATATAGTCGTGAATCTGAGAAAAATCAATGCCTGAAATCGCAAATTGAGGCAAAGTGGATGATATTTCACCGATTTTATCCACGTTTAAATTAAATATGGTTGTAACAAGGGTTCCCGCAATAAGAGCTATTAATGGGGCAGGGACTACCCTGTTTACTTTGGAGGGGGTGAAAAAGACTATAAACAGGGTTAACACGCCAAGAAAAGCGCTTTGAATATCATAATTAGGGATATTCCCGATATAGCTCATAACCGATTTTACCGGGGAACCAATAACTTCCGCTCCAAAAAACGGGTTTATCTGCAAAAGTATAATAATAAACCCGATACCGCTTAAGAACCCGGAAATTACCGGATATGGGACATACTTGACCATCCCTGCCACGTTCATCATTGACAGAATAATCTGGACAATACCTGCCATCACTATTATAGTGAATATTGCCTGCGGATTATCAGGATAAGCAGCCACGGTAGCAGCTAAAATTACGGTCATAGGGCCTGTAGGTCCTGATATCTGTGGTTTTGCCCCACCAAGAAGCGCGGCAGTAAAACAAAGGATTATTGCCCCGTATAACCCTGCAAGCGCTCCCAGCCCGCTGGCGACCCCAAATGCCAGAGCAAGCGGTATTGCCACTATGCCGGAGGTTAGGCCTCCAAGGAAGTCGTTATAAAAATTTTTTATAAAATCACTGTTTTTTATATCTGCTAATTTCAATTTATTCCACTCAGCATATAAGTAAAAACTTTAAATAAAAATAATATCACATTATGGACAAAGATATCTTCATATTTTGCCGATCATTAAATACTAGCTTAATTTCATAGTTTATAACTATACAACGGTCGGATTTAATTGAGGAATTTCTCATCGATAATTTAGAGTGAAACAATAAAGGGGGTATGGCTTTAGATTGGCTATGTTATGGGCAACTTCAGGTTAAGTTATACGTTTAAATACACAGAGAGCAAAGAATACCGGCCTCTTGCGGAAAAAACCATTTTACCGGCAAGAGAGCGGGAAATAGAAACAATATTTTCCATGGGAAACGGCTATATAGGTACGAGAAACAGCCTTGAGGAATCCTATCCTATATCTGACCCGGGTTCTTTCATTGCGGGAATGTATGTGCGCGGGCCTGAAGATGACTTTAATTTCCTGGTGAGAATCCCTGACTGGACAGCTATAAAAATCTACGTCGGCGATAAACTCCTGAATATGAAAGAAAGTACTGTATTGCACCATATGAGATACATTGATTTTAAAAACGGGACTGTTGTCAGGGAGTGGAAAAACGAAGATGAAGAAGGGCGAATAACAAGCATAAAAATCATTAAATACATATCACTTGCTGAAAAACACGAATTTGGAAAACTTTTGATAATTAACCCGGAAAATTACTCTGAAGAAATACGCGTTATAACAGGAATTAACTGTGATACTGCTGATTTCAGGTATTTACTAAATTTAAACAGCGAAGCGGGTAATTTTGCATCGGTACTTATGAAGACCAGATACACTGATAAAAGGTTTGCGCTTACACATAAAAGTGACTTC
Source organism: Candidatus Gastranaerophilales bacterium (assembly GCA_028281965.1). GTDB lineage: Bacteria > Cyanobacteriota > Vampirovibrionia > Gastranaerophilales > UBA9971 > JANQEB01. The sequence goes on along the minus strand of JANQIY010000071.1, from coordinate 18,265 downwards.
ATGTCGCATTGCAGGGGAAAAATAGAGAAAAAGGGCTATGATTACAGTATAAATAACCTCTTTAGCGGGAGTTATGAAAAATTCCAGTGGTATGGCGAAATAGGCAATACTTACCTGATAAAAACCCTTGGATGCGTTTTTACTTCAAATGATTCCGGCGACCCGCTAAATAATGCCCTGGCCTGTTGTGAAAAAAATAAGGATAATTTCTTTGACGCCAGCTACGTAAACCACGGCAATAAATGGCGTGAAAGGTTCAGGGAGTCTCGTATAAAGATCACCGGCAATGCTTATGACCAGAAGCTTGTGGATTTTGCGCTGTATCACCTGATTACAGCAGGCGAGTTCAGCGGGAACCATTATTCAATACCTGCCAGGAATTTATCAGGGGAATCCTATGAAGGCCACGTGTTCTGGGATGCTGAGATGTATCTTTTGCCTTTTTATACTTATACAAAACCTGAAATTGCCCGCAACCTGATAATGTACAGGTATAATACACTTGACGGGGCCAGGCAAAATGCTGCCAATGAAGGTTATAAAGGGGCAAGTTTTGCATGGGAATCCACAGATTCCGGGTTGGAGTCAGCACCGGAAATGACTGTGCTGCCAAATGGCGAAATTATTATGATATATTCCGGAAAATATGAAAACCACCTCTCTTCCGGTATTGCCTATACAGTATGGAAATACTGGCAAGCAACATCTGATGACGAATTTACCGCAGACTACGGAGCGGAAATCCTCTTTGAAACCGCGCGTTTTTGCGCAAGCCTTTTAAAAAAGCAGGATGACGGGCTTTATCATATAAACAATATTATAGGACCTGATGAATACCATGAATGCGTTGATAATAACGCTTATACAAACTATATGGTAAAAAATAATTTTGATATAGCGGTAAAAACTTATGAATGGATGAAATCAAAATTCCCTGAAAAATTGGCAAAACTAAAGGAAAAAATAAACCTGGAAGATAATGAGGCAGAAGACTGGAGAGAATTTAAAGAAAATATCTACTCCGGCTATAACCCGCAAACAAAGCTCTTTGAGCAATTTAAAGGATACTATGAGCTTGAAAATATTGACCTTAAAGACTACGAGCCCAGGTCTGTGCCTATGGACGTTATTCTCGGCAGGGAAAAAACGGCAAATTCCCAGGTAATAAAGCAGGCTGATGTCTTAATGTTTATGATGCTTTTTGGGGAAAGATTTTCCAAAGAACAACTTATAGCAAATTATGATTTTTACGAAAAAAAATGCGGTCATGGAAGCTCGCTAAGCCCGGGTATACATAGCCTTATAGCGGCAAGAGCCGGAAAAATGCGGGATGCGTACAGGTATTTTTTACAAAACGCCGGCATAGACATCGGCAATTCCTTTGGTAACGCAGCCGGAGGAATCCATATAGCGTCGCTTGGAGGGGTTTGGATGTCCATTGTTATGGGATTTGCCGGTATGTACCCGGTGGATAACGGCTTAATCTTTGACCCCGAGTTACCTGAGGAATGGGAAAAAATTGAATTCCCGCTAAAATGGCGTAATCAACAGCTAAAAATTGTCATAAACCACGATGAGACCAGGTTTTATATATCAGGCGACAAAGAAATTAACCTGAGCGTTGGTTTTGATAATTGGAAAAAAATTATTCCCGGTAATGAATATATCGCCGTTAAGGCTAATCAAAAATGGAAATGGAAGGAAGGGGTTTATGAAAGGGAAAGTGCTGCTGCCTCTTGACGGTTCTGAAGCGTCCTTAAAAGCGTTTATACCCGCAAAAAGCATTGCGGAAATGTTGGATTTAAATCTTATTATCCTGCATATCTCAGATGAGGAATTTTCAGATGACAGGCTTCTGGAAAAACTCAATATAAGTAAAGAAGGGCTGAAATGTTTTATTATCAGGCAAAAAAAAGGAGTGCCCGAAACAGTTATTCCCGAGGAAGCCAGAGGCTGCAATTATATTGTAATGGGAACGCATGGTAAAACCTGCGATGAAAGCTCCAGAATGGGAAGCACGGCAGCTGCCGTAGTAGAGGCAAGCGATACACCGGTACTTTTGATTAAACCGGGCGCAGACCTGCATATAAAAGACGGCAGATGGACACCGCATAAAACCTTAATTCCTCTTAACGGGACTCCTGGTTCTGCCGAATCGCTTGACCCGGCTATGGATATACTCGCTAAAACAGACTCTGAGGTTGATATACTACATATTTGCGGCACAAGAGAGGAAGAAGAAGGTATGGAAGGAGAGTATTCAGCGCCGTATTATGAGGATTACCCCCAACATGAATGGAATTCCTGGGCTAAAGAATTTGTAAAGCGCTTTTTCCCGGAAATTAAAAAACATTTTAAAACCAGGCTTTCTTTATCTCACGGCGACCCCGGCGAAGAGATATTAAACTTTTCCCGTAAAAACAAAAACGATTTTATAGCGATCGTATGGCATGGCACAATGCAGCATTTAAGGGCACAAACCCTGAAGCGGCTAATTTTTGAATGTAGCTGTCCGCTGCTTCTTATTAAACTCAAAAACTAGTTTCCATTGCGGGAATTTTTGCAATTTTCTATCAGGGTTTTAATCTCTTTTATATCATCTTCGAGAAACCATATTTTAATTTTAATGTCGTAAATAGCATCCATTAAGTCATTTCTTACTTCTTTTATGAGGTCTATAGAAGTTTTAGCCATATTAAACCTTTCTATGATATGTGCTATCATAAATCTTGAAAAAATCATATATAAAAACCGGTCCTGAATTCGCTCAGGACGAATTTTTTTATTTGTGAACAGAACCATGTTCTATTTTTCTACTTTCTCAGTCTAACCGAGGTTTCAAAAAATGTCAAGGGCAATTTGGAGATCAAATATTTATGTCTAAAAACTCTTTAGTTAAGAAAAAAATTAAAGAAATTTTAACGAAGAAAAACCTTTCTATAAGAAATTTAAGCAAATTAATAGATCACTCTCCAGGATCATTTAATGAAGTAGTTAATGGGAAAAAATCTTTCTCTAAAATTGTGATAAAAAAGCTTTTGCCTATACTTGAAGTATCGGAAGAAGAGTTTAATAGCTGGATACTAGCGGATAAATACCCCAGGGAACTTATAGAACTTGCGGTTAAAAACCGTAAAGAATTCCCCTACAAAAGAAAAAGGCTTTTAACAACAAAAATAGACGCAATCCTAAGAGAAAAATATATGTCCAGGGCAGATCTTGCAACACAGGTAAAATATAGTCAGAGCACTTTGAATAAGATGATTATAGGCAAAAGAAACGTATCCAAATCAGTGTTAAAGAGAATTTCAGAAGCTCTCGAGACCCCTCAGGATGAAATCCTGAGCTGGATTATAGCAGACAAATACAGCCTGGAATCCCTTGAAGAGGCTCTTGCAGAAAAATAAAATAAAGAACTTTTTTGAAAGTTTTATCGAAAAATTTCTTCATTCATTCTGATCTTATATATGTGACAGAAAGTTTACAATTTCTTTAATAAATTGAATTTGCTAACACTTTTTTAACAATTTTTTATTACGCTTATTATAAACAAAAATTTTTTGAGGTTTTATATATAGATAAAGCTTCACAGTTAATAACAGACAAAATAATACACTTTAGGGGACAATCTCAAAATGGTTCTTATAAACCCCAACTCATCAAAAGAACATTCGGGGAATAATAAAAAAACTGACTATAAAAGGGAATATAATCAAACTTATTTTTCCGGGCGGTTTAAAAAAGGTAGGTTTGAGAGAAATAATTATTTTGAAACAAAGTTTAAACCCTTAAAAGCAATAAGAAATGACCAATCACAACTTGCTTTTAAGGGTTTAAACTTTGTTGAAGGAGCAAGAAACCTGAGACGAGCCATTACAGAGAAGGAAATCAAGCCTGCTGATAATATTCTTCGGGAACTCGGGGAAATGCTGGACATAGAACGTATAAACGGTCTTATGCACCTGAGAGGCTTTGTATCAAGGGCAGTAAACCCTGTTACGGGACAAAAGCTCGGGAAAGAAGGCTTATATGTCGCAAAACCGATAGAAAAAAGCTTGCCCGAGGCTTTAATATTTCTTCCCAGAATGTTGTACAGGGAGGCAAAAAAGCTTTTTGGCGGGAAAAAAGCCAAGGAAGAAGTAAATACTATCAGAAAAAATACGGGAAAATTAAACAATCTTCTCGGATATTACCTGGAATCCCAGAGATACGGAAAAGTCTTTGATAATGCTTTTTCCAGGGAAAATATCCAAAGAATGAAAACCGTTCTTAAGAACGGCAATAAAAAAGAGTTTGATTCCCTGATGAAGGAATTAAAACTAAGACCTGAGGTTGTCATAAAAGAAGCCGCCGATGGACTAAAAGACTTTGACAGGGCAGCTGGAAATTTATTGCGAAACATTGATAATAAAGATTTTGTACAATCATTCAGGAAAAAATATATTACCGGCATTATAAACATGTCTGAAGCTGATAAAGCCGGTTCAATTATGCCCAATTTCAGCAGCATCAGCTCGCAGTTTGCCACAAGGGTAACCACCGGTGCAGTAACAGCGGGTCTTGTGGCAAATGACTTTTATAATCTGAAAATACTTGCTTCTGATGATGAGAAAAAAGCTAAAGAAAAAAGAAACCAGATGTTCAGTCAGCAGGTAACATATACAGCAGTTGCCGCATATGTTACTTATCTGGCAAATTCTGTTCTCAAGCGTATGATTAACAATTCACTGCCATTTGCTGTAGCTGTAGGGACTGCCACCGCTTTTGCCGCTAATGTCCTTAGCAGGGCTGTAAACGGTATGCCGCTGCTCCCTGTGAACCCTAAAAATCTTAATAAAGAGCCATTTGTAATAAACGCTGAGCCTCTTAAAATAAACGCTATAAACGCTGAACCTCTTAATACTTTTGAAACAGTTAATAACGGTTATGAAAAATCATTGTCTTCATACAGGAATACAAGCACCTTCAGAGCACTTAAAGGAAGCGACAGTAAGCTGGCTTTCTCCGGTTGGAACGCTCCTGAGATGGTAGGTAAATTCAGGGGCTGGATTGCCGGGTTGAATGATTCTATGATAAAAAAGATTCCTTCTAAAATGTCTTTTAAAGATTTTAAAGAAGGTTATGAAAGAGTTAAAAAGGCTAATCCCGAACATGCGGCTGATATACTCAGAATTGCGGGAAAACATATGAGGCACCTGGATGAAACGATTCCAAAGGAAACACAGGGGTTAAGCCTTTCACACATAGAGAAAGCCTCAAAAACCAATAACGGGGAAGTAATTATAGGAAGAAGCGCTTTATACAGGTACACTAAAAGCTTTATACAGGATGTGGTAATGTTCCCTGTAAACCTGGCAACAGCTATTTTAAGAAAAATAACCAACCTGGGACTAAAATTAGCAGGCAAAGAACAAATTCCTAAACCTTCATCAAGCAGGTATAATCCTGAAATAGCCGTAAAAAACTATATGAAATGGGCAAAAGAAGCCGAAGCCAGGTCGAAAAAGTCAGGAATAAGCATTATCGAAGAGTATGGGGAAAGACAGAGCAGTTTGCACGGCCCGGATGTTATGAAATATTCAAATAGCGATCTAAGTAATCTAATGAAACTTACAGGTTTTGTTTCAGTGCCTTTCCTGGCAATGGACGCTTATAATACATCAGCCGAGGAAACGGGAAGCATGAGCCTTTCGGTCGAAAAAGCAAAACAAAGAGCTGTTCAAGATTCTGCCAGACAGGGAGTATCTTACTGGGCGGTAAAATCCTGGAACAGTTTATTTGAAGACCTTAATAACCATTCACTTGCCGGTTCTGCTGTTTCTACAACCATGAACAGTACTTTATACGAAGTCCTTACAAGGTTAGCCGTTGGTCAGCCTATAACACCAAAAACTCATGAAGAAATGAAAGAAATCGAAAAGAAAAGACTGCGCAGTGACAACTGGCTGGCCAGGGCTTTAGGAAGAAAAGTGGAGACCGAGGATGATAAAGTTATACTTAAAAGCGAAAAACTCAGGGATTTTCCGGGCATAAAGCATGCCGGTGAATTAATAACAATCGCCTCAAAAAACTCTAATTCTGAATATGGAAGATTTAAAGAAAGCATAAAAGCATATCCAATTAACAATCTTTGATTAACGCCAGTAGCTAATTAAACGACAAATTGTTGATTATAAAACTAAACCAGGTAACTTTCGGCGATTTCAAGATCTTCTGCGGTTGTTATTTTTATATTTTTATAACTCCCATCGCATACAAAAACCCCGTAACCCGCTTTTTCCATGAGAGCAGCGTCATCAGTGAGGTTTTCTCCCCTGAACCCCTGGTGTACCCCTAAAATATCATTAGCGTTAAAGACCTGGGGGGTCTGCACATTCCATAAGCCGCGTCTTTCAATGGTTTCAATAACTTCGCCGGTTTCGGGATCAACTCTTTTTACCGTATCTTTTGCCGGGACCGCAACAATGCATGCCCCCTTCTCAACAGCCGTCCTTATGGAATTCCTGATTATTCCCGCAGTTACCAGGGGTCTTGCTCCATCGTGAATCAGGACTAAATGCGGATTTTTTGCCGTTTCCAAAACCTGCAAGCCGTTAAAAACGGTCTTCTGGCGTGTTTCCTCGCCTAAAACAATCTTTTTAACCTTAGAAACAGCATATTTTTCGACTATTTCAGCGATTTTTCCTTTTAACCCCCCGGAAGTACAAACGATTATCTCGTCAATCTCCTCGACAGAATCGATAGTCATAAGCGTGCGGGCAATTACAGGAATGCCTTTTAATTCCTCAAGAAGTTTGTTTTTACTGTTGCTGTATCTTTTGCCCGAGCCTGCCGCCGGGATTATGGCCGAAACTTTCATTTCCTGTATTTTTATTCCTTAAAGTGCTTAAATATACCTTTATTTAAAGATTCCTCGTCAATTTTCAAGCTTTTTTCATCTTTAAATTTAACATAAGCAAAAAAATTATCATCCGGCTTCTTCACGGTCCCTATTTTTTGGATGGAAATTCCTGTTTTTAATTCCTTATAAACCTCCTCACTGACGGTTGCAACCAGTTCATAATCCTCGCCGCCAAACAGGATTTTTTGCCTTAAAAGCGCATCATCCTCAAAAATCCGCTTAATATCAACATCATAGGGAATTGAGGCAAAATCAATTTCCATTCTGACACCGCTAAGAGCGCATATTTTAAACAAAGCATCGCCCAATCCATCGCTGGAGTCCATCATTGCAGGTTTTTCCGCCGATTCCAGGATTTTTCGCCCCTCCATGATTCTCGGGCCAGGGTTGATATGAGCATTAATAAACTTTGTCCTGATTTCTGCCGGAATTTTTTCTGCAAAACCTGTTTCCCTGTAAACTTCCTCCAGAAGATAGAGCCCTGCTGCGCTGGAGCCGAAATTTCCGGTAACGATTACCGCGTCGCCAGGGACTGCGTTTTTGCGGCAGGCCGGATGTATTCCGCCTGAGTTGCCTATTAAGCATATGCTTATAGTGATCTTGTCGGCCGCTGTAAGGTCTCCACCGGCTACAACCACATTATATTCCCTGCAAATAGAATTTATGCCTTTATAAAATTCCTTTACAAAGGCTTCCTCTATGCTTGCTGGCATAGAAAGAGAAATCATGGCGTAATCGGGGACTCCGCCGGCTGCGGCTATATCGCTTAAGTTTACGGCAATTGATTTTCTCCCCAGGTAAAACGGACTGATTGTCCCTGTCCTGAAGTGAATATCCTCTATAAGCGTATCCTGGGTTAAAATAAGGTCTTTTTCAGGAACCCATGCCGTATCATCTTCCAGCCGGCCGACAGATTCCGGCAGGCTTGTTCTTATGATTTTAAGAAACTGCTCTTCTTTCATTTAAGTCTTTATTTTTCTCAGCTCACTTTTTCATTAAAGTCCCCTGGCTGAAATTTTTCAAGCTTTTCTTTTAAAATTTCCAAAATTTTCATATATCTTCTGGTATAGAGAAACTTTAACTCGCCTGAAATTTTTTTAGAAGATATAATACTTTCCGTTTCAGTTAGCTCATCAATTAACTTCTCTCTGGAAAGGCCTGAATAAAACCTGTTTATCCGCTGGCCCTGCAAAATTGCCTTTGATCTCTCGCTGCTCATAATTTACTCCCCCTGTAATCTTATGAATAACTCTCTTTAACTTGCCGGGGATATATTTTTTCTATCCTTATTTTATTATAATTATTTTTTTTAAACTTCCAACTTTTCTTCATATTTTTCTAATATTTATACCGATTCCAGTAAGTAAACGCGGAATTAAAAGTATAAAACGTCTCATGTCACTTGCAAGCGGGAGTGAAGCAAAGCCGGATTTTACCGAAAACGTAGCTTGCGCTTGTATGTTTTATAACCGGACAGATCACCATCCCTGGTTGCTCGCATTAAACGAGTTCGGCAGAGCCTTCACTCCCTGCGAGCAATCCGCAATCAGGGGTGACAAATCTGTAATTACAGGTAATTCAATAAAATTAATGAATCAATCTACTTGCGGTTCAGGCCAACTAATAAAAATCGTTTTCTTCTTCCTGATTATAAAAATCTTCCAGGAATTTATCTATTTTATTCATATTAAGTAAAATTTTACCGGCAATTTTTGTCTGCTGCTCATCAGAAGCGTTTTTTAAGTATTCCATGGCTAAAGCAGTTGTTTCATCATCATCATACCATCTTCTTCTTAACTGCCTTACGTACAGGGATACCGGCTCAACTTTTATTTTTTCCTGCTTGCTCAGTTTTATTATTGCTTTAGCCACATATACCTGTTTCTCAGGAGGAGCTTTCTCCAGGTGAGTTACAAGCATTTGTAATTTAACATTATTATCATACCACCTTTTAACCTGTCTCAAGATCTACTCTGCTCCTAAAATATCTATATTTCGAAGAAAATATTAAAGTTTAATTTTGATAAAAACACGTTGATAACAAAAGCTTAAAAATACACTTAAAAGAGGATGGGTTAATATATATTAAACTTAGCTAGTATAAAAGCATTATAACTTAAAAATTCTTATTCTGAAAGCTTTTTAGTCCATTTTAAGCCCCCGGGTCTAAATCCTCAATTTAACCTTTCAGGCAATAAAAATATATCTCTGTATTGATGAGTAAGCACTCCAAAAAGGTTACTATGCATAGTGTAGAAAGATTAAACTCCAAGAATTTCTTTGGGGGATAGGTAAATTAGTAAAAAATATCGGGGGAGTCGCTATGCACAGTTTTGACATTTACGGAAAAAAGAGTGTTTTAATCGTAGATGACAATTATGATCACGCATCCGGAATTCGGGAGCTGGTAAGGTTGGAAGGCAGGTTTGAAGTAAAAGGGATTGCAGCATCCGCTGCGATTGGAATTTCTCTTATCAAAAAACATAAGCCTGATATAGTCTTAATGGATATTAACATGCCTGATATGGACGGAATCACAGCTATTCAGGAAATACAAAAAATTGAGCCGGAAACAAAAATCATCGCTTTAACCGGATACGATGATTCCGACTTGATCTTCCGGGCAATGAAAGTGGGAACCAGGGGCTATCTTTTAAAAACAATGGCGGCTTCACAGCTAACAAGAGCGATTGAAGAAGTCCTTGCCGGTAAGATATATCTTCCCTCAGCCCTTGCCGTTAAATTCTTTGACCACTTCCAGACCACGGTTAAAGAGGGTTCTGCGGCAAAAGCCTCGGACGAGGAAAACCTTCTTTCATTCCTGACCCAGAGAGAAGAAGAAGTCCTGACACTGCTTACCCAGGGGACAACTTACAAAGGCGTCGCAAAACAGTTATTTATCAGCGAAACAACCGTAAAAACCCATGTAAATAACATTTTCCAGAAATTACAGGTAAACGATAGAACTCAGGCAGTGCTTTATGCAATTAACCACGGCCTGGGAAGCGGTTCAAAAATGAAGACAGCCGTATAAAAAAACCGGATAAGCAAAGTGATGAGAAAGCATCTAAAAAACAACTTAATTTCCATAAAAGAGCTGATGGGTGACACTGACCTGGAATCCTACACCAACCAGACGGTTCAAAGCCTGTCCAGATGCTTTCTGGAAACCATTATAGAAAAAGAAAACCGAAATAACGCTATAATCCTTGTCAAAATAAAAGAAACCAAACATTTCCAGAACCTGTTAAACAGATTAAGATACACTGATATAAAGGTTTACAGTTATTCAGACAACTTAAGTGAATTTGAAAACATAGAGCTGAATGTTGCGCAGATGGAGAACGATGAATTCTTTGTAATTGCCGCGAAAAGGTTTTATGCCTGTATTTACTGGAACCGTCAGTCATCGGAGGTGTTTGGACTTTGTGAAGGCTTCTGCTCATTAAACCCGGGCGATACCAAAAAAGTGATTGACCATCTCCAAAATGTCGCTCCGGATAAAAAACTGGAACAAGACCTTCAGCAAGTCCTCCAGGACAGAAGAAATAACGAAAAGTTCACAACAATCCTAAGAAAAATAGTATCAGACCTGGAAAACCGCCAGAGAGACCTGATTTGCGCAAACACGGAACTAAAGGAACTTCACCAGAAATCAGGCGAAAGCGAAAAACTGGCATCTTTAAGCCAGCTGTTTTCAACAGCAATGCACGAATTAAGAAACCCCCTGGGTTCAATAAACCTGCACACTGAAATAATTTCCAAAAAACTGGACAGGCTAAACTCTGCTGAAACAGGTATACTTAAAGAAATTCAGGAATCTATAAAGCTAATAAAGTACACTTCGGAAGACCTTGAAAAAACACTAAGTGAAATGCTGGACTTCTCCAAACCTCTTTCGGTTGAAAAAACAGAGTTAAACATTGAAGAAACGGCAAAAGAAATTATAAAACTTATAAAACCCTCTTATGAAAGCAAAAACGTGAAATTAATATTTAATAACTTACTTGATGAAAACCTTTTAGTAAACTTCGACAGATCAAAGCTTCACCAGGCAATCTTTAACATTCTTAAAAACGCTCTTGAAGTATCAAAACCGGGCAAAAAAGTGGAGGTTTTACTAACAAATGAACGGGACAGGGTTTACCTGAAAGTTACAGATGAAGGACCCGGTATCGCGAAAGAAAACAGGGAAAAAATCTTCGAACCTTATTTTACAACGAAAAAAGAAGGTACAGGACTTGGACTTGCGCAGGCAAGGAAAATACTTGAAGCACACGAAGGAAACCTGTTTATAGAACCCAAAAGCGCCAACGGATCAACATTTGTCCTATCGCTTACGGCAACACCAATCACAGTGAATACAATACCAGGTTAAAAAAACAACCAACGGGGGAAACAGCAAATGGACATACTGGAAAAAAGAAATATGGAAATAACCTCGCTGGCTATGGACGGACTTGCCGCCAGGCATAAAGCCATATCTTCCAACATAGCCAACGCCAATTCTCCGGATTACAAAGCAATAAACGTTGACTTTGAAGACCAGTTGAAAAAAATTATTGACACGGAAGAAAAAAAAGAACAGCACAAAAGAGAAAGTAAACCTTACCAGCCGGACAAAACCGATTTTGAGTATGAAGATTTCATGCCGGAAACAACCGTAAGCCAGGCAAAATCCATAGGCATAAATAACGTCAACATTGAAAGGGAAATGGCGGAACTATCCAAAAACGGAATGAAATATAACGCCCTGGCGATACTTCAGCAAAAAGCCTTCCAGGGAATGTCCGATGTAATCCAGAAGGGAGGGGCTAGCTAATGAACTTTCATGCCTTTGATATAAGCTCATCCGCTCTTTACGCCCAAAGAGTGAAGATGGATACCATAGCAAGCAACATAGCAAACGTAAACACAACAAAAAACCCCGACGGGACACCGGGCGCCTACAGAAGAAAAGAAGTGGTTTTTGCCAGTGTTTATAATAACCAGCTAAGTGATAATAATTATTTAAATAAAGAAACAGTCTCTTCAAAAAACGTTTTAAGCGGAAGCGTGGAAGAAAACGTGGGCATGTTATCAAGCGGGGTAAAAGTACTGGAAATTGCGGAAGATTTTTCCACCCCAATGAAAAAGGTCTACAACCCATCCCACCCCGATGCGGACGAAAACGGCTACCTGGAAATGCCAAACATTAACGTCGTAAAGGAAATGGTGGATATGATGAACGCAAGCAGGGCATATGAGGCTAATGTAACCACAATCAAAGCTACAAAAAGCATGATAGCATCAGCTATAAAAATCTAAGTTAAAAATAAAGGGAGCATATAAACCATGGCTGACTTAATGCCAAACCCGGCAAACCTGAACAACCAGACAGTGAAAAATTTCGACAATACCATTAACATAGGTTCTTTAAATAATAATGTCGGCGATTTCAGCAACATAAACAGGCTGGATGATTTTATTTCGTCGGAAGGCGGAGATTCCGGGCTTTTAAAAGGCGCTATAGAAAAAATCCAGACCGGCCAGGCAATAGACCCGGCTGACATGGAAGGTTTATCAAATGAAAACCGGCAATTAATACAGGACTTACAGTCATTAATAGACAAACCTTCAAACGGTTTTGAGTCTTTTGAAGGAGTAAGCGCAAAGGAAGTTGCAGATGGGTTCTCTAACCTCCTGGACAAATACCTTAATAACGTCAATGAGAAAAAACAGGCCGCCGCTAATGCGGTAGAAACATTCGCTTCCGGTGGAGACATAGATATTCACTCGGTAATGATAGCTTCTGAAAAAGCAAGTCTTTCAATGCAGCTTGCCATCCAACTAAAAAGCAAGTTACTAAACGCTTATAAGGAAATAAGCAGCATGCGTGTATAAAAACTTTAACTAACTCGAGTCGCCAATTAGCCAAAAGCAAGGATATAACTATGCAACATTTGCCAAAAAATTATAGAGAATCGAAAAGAGGCGCGAAGCAGGCGGCGCTGTCCGCATTTCGCAGCAGAGCCTCTTTTCCACCTATAGGGTGGCTGTGCGCGGCAGCGGGAGCTAACGCAGCAGCTCATTCATGGGTGGGTTTTGGCAAATATTGCATGTATGCAATTAGCGACTCGAGTTAACTTATTATTATATTTCACTGCCCTAAACCTAAAAATTTAGTATAATAATTGAAAATTACGGGGAAAAAAAATTGGAAAATTATCTTGAGTTACTGGCAAAAGATTTAAAAAAACTATGGGATGGACTGGGTTTATCCCAAAAAATAATGGTCTCGGTACTAAGCATAGCGGCAGTAACTGCGGTTTTTTTCGTTATAATGAAGTCAACGGAACCCGAATGGGGAGTCCTATATAGCGATTTAAGCGAATCAGACGCCAGGGCGATTGCTCAAAACCTTAAGGATTCCGGTTATCAGTATAAGCTCAGCGACGACAGGACAACTGTCCTTGTCCCCTTAAGCGCAAAAGAGGAACTGAGGTTAATGATAGCCGAAAATGACGTTATCCAGGACAGTAACCCGGGGTTTGAAATGCTTAAAAAAATCCAGTTCGGCGCAACAGAATTCCAAAACAAACTAACAAAACAAAAAATATACCAGGATGAACTGACAAAAACCATTGAAAAAATAAGGGGAGTAAAAAAAGCACGCGTCCAGGTAGCTGAACCTGACAGGTCAGTTTTTTCAAACCGGGATGAACTTCCGAGCGCAGCAGTAATGTTGATTCTCGAAAGCGGTTTCCGTCTTAAACTTGACCAGGTAAAAGCTATTAAAAACCTTGTAGCTTACGGCATAGCGAGATTAACCCCGGAAAACGTCTTTGTAAGTGACCAGAACGGAGTTTCCTTAGAGGACAAAATTACCGAAAGCTCAGCCGGTCTGACTGATTACCGTGAAGAATTCGAGAAAAAAACAGCCACAAAAGTCCAAAAAGTCCTCCAGAGAATAGTGGGACTTGATAATGTCAGCGTGGAAGTTAGCGCTGAAATCAATTTTGACCGGGCTAAAAAAACGGTTGAAAAATATATCCCGACAACAAACACATCAGGACAACCCGCAGGAGTTCTCGAAAGCGAAAGAGATGAGCTGGAAACTTACGGTAAAAAGGAAGACGCCTCTGTCTTGCCTGAAATAACCATTGAAAATGAAGAAAACATTTCACCTGAAGACAAAAAAAATACAAACTATGAAAAAACGAGAAGTTCAAGGGATTATAAGGTCTCAAAAGAAATAGAGCAGGTAGTTTATGCTCCGGGCAAGATTGAAAGGATGACCATAGCGGTTGCTCTCAACAAAATACTGACAAACAGCCAGAAAGAAGAGATTAAAAACCTTGTAGCATCAGCAAGCGGAGCTGATTTTGAAAGGGGAGACACCGTAACCGTTACAGGAATGCAGTTTGCGCCGGCGCCGGATTTCTCATCGGAAAGTCTTGCACCGCAAATAGACATTCTTTCAATTCTGGGATTTGTTGTTAACCAGGTAGGTCCCCTTGTGGTAATATTAATCCTGGGACTGGGAACGCTCCATGTGCTTAATTCACTGCTTAAACGTCCTATCCATGGCGAAGTGTACAGCTCAGGAGGTGAAGGTTATTACGGTGAACCCGGGGAAGACGGGGAAAGCGCCGAGCTCCTTGAGTCTACAATGCCGGTACCCGCAATAGAAGCCTCACTTGACCCGGAAACCGAAAAGATGAAAAATGAGCTTAACAGCACAATATCAGCTGACCCCTCAGAAGCCGCCCGTTTGTTACTCTCATACATCAAGGACTAAAAACCAATGGTTAATGTAAATAATATAACTTTTGACCAGATGACGAATACCCAGAAGGTTGCAACCCTGTTAATTGCCCTGGGACCAAGCACGGCTACGGAAGTATTGAAAAATATCCCGGATGAAGAGCTTATTGAGCAAATAACCATTGATATCGCGAACCTGCACAAAATTCCGCCTGAAACCCTTGATGAAATACTCGAGGAATTTTATTCATACTTTCAGGCAAGTAACCTGATTTCCCGGGGCGGCATGGATTATGCGAAAAAAATCCTTGAAGAAGCTTATGGAGAAGAAAAAGCAGGTTCTGTAATAGAAAAACTGGCAACATCAAGAAACAACCCTTTCCAGTTTTTTAACGAAGCAGACCCGGCGCAACTGGCAACGTCGTTTCAGAACGAGAATCCTCAGCTGATAGCCCTGGTTTTAGCATATTTAAAACCGGAAAAAGCCGCGGCGATAATAAACAGTCTTCCTGAAAAACTGCAGTCCAACGTGGCAATGAAAATTGCGGAAATGGACAGGACAAACCCGGAAATTTTAAACGAAGTCGAAAAAATAATTGAAAACAAGTTTTCATCAGTTGTAGCCCAGGACTTTTCACAGGCAGGCGGCGTGGAAGTCCTGGCGGATATCCTGAACAGGACAGACAGGCCATCTGAAAAACGGATTATGGAATCTCTTGAACATAAGGATATTGAGCTGGCGGAAAGAGTAAGAGAACTTATGTTCGTATTCGAAGACCTCGTAAAACTCGACGACCGCTCTGTACAACGTGTGCTCAGGGAGGTTGAGACAAAAGACCTTGCTCTTGCGCTTAAGGGAGCTAATGAAGATGTTAAGGAGAAAGTATTCAAGAACATGTCAGAAAGAGCATCAGGAATGCTCAAGGACGATATGGAATTCATGGGGCCTGTCCGGGCAAAAGAGGTACAGGAAGCCCAGACAGCTGTTGTAGCGATTGTAAGGGCGCTTGAATCAACCGGGGAAATTATAATAATCCACGACGGTGCGGAGGACGATTTCATTGAATAACAGGATCAGAAGCAACCACGTCCAGCTCGGCAAATCAATGTTTCTGGAAAATAAAAAAATTGATTTCTCCCTGGAGGAAAACTTTTCGCCTGAAGAAAAAGAAGAGCTGGAACGCAAAAAACACAAAATTAAGGAAGCTCAGGAAAAAGCCGCGGAAATTTTAAAATCCGTGGAAAAAGCCCAAAAACAAGCTGAAGAAGAATTAAAAACACAAATACAAAACCGGCTTGCGGACATAGAAAACTTAAAACAGCAGTCAATAGAACAAGGGTATGCCGAGGGTTTTCAAAAAGGTTACGATGAGGGGATTAACCAGGCCAAACAGGAAGCCGGTGATAAAATAGAGGCCGTAAATACTATAAGCTCGGCAACTTTCAGGATTAAAAAAGAGATAATAAATTCCGCGGAAAAAGAAATTATAGAACTTTCAACTGCTATAGCCGAAAAAATCCTTAGACAAAAACTGGAATTAAGCCCTGAGTTTATGCAGGAAATAATTAAATCAGCCATAGAGCAGCTACAAGACAAAGAAGACATAAAAATTATCGTAAATCCTTCTCTTACCAGTATTTTATATGAATTTGCAGAAGAACTTAAAGACCAGATCATGGGTTTAAAAAGTATAAAAATTACCGAAGACCGGACTGTCCCGCCTGACGGAGTAATTGTAGAGTCCCGGGGCTCAAGAATAGACGGCAGGCTGGAGACCAGGCTGGCAGAAATAGTTAAAAACCTGACAAGTGAATTTTTTGAAAAAAGCAATTCTGAAGGGATTTCTGAAGAAATAGAAGCTAAAATTGAAGAAACTGCCGCTAAAGAGGAAAAAAAGAAAAATAAGCATAAATGATAGACTTTGACAGGTATAAAAAAACAATAGACGCAACCAATTCATTTAAGGAAATAGGCCAGGTCACACATATAATAGGACTGGTCATAGAAGCGGACGGGCCTCCTTCTTCAGTGGGAGATTTATGCTATATCTACGCCAAAATGGGTCAGGAACCTGTCTGGGCCGAAGTTGTAGGGTTTAAGGAGGAAAAAATTCTTCTAATGCCCTTAGCAGAGATGGAAGGTCTTCAACCCGGAGCTACCGTGATAAATTCCGGCGGCGCAATCGAGGTCAAAGCAGGATCAGAGCTTCTTGGAAGGGTAATAGACGGGCTCGGCCGTCCGATTGACGAGTATGGCCCTATAAGGACAAATACGACCTGCTCGGTTAAAGCCGGTAAAATCAATCCTCTTACAAGAAAAAAAGTTACAGAGCCCCTTTTTATGGGAGTAAAATCCGTTGATGGGTTTATAACGCTGGGAAAAGGCCAAAGATTAGGGATCATGGCAGGGAGCGGCGTTGGTAAAAGTACTCTGATAGGTATGTTTGCCAGAAACTCCCTTGCGGATATGAACGTAATTGCCCTTATAGGAGAAAGAGGCAGGGAAGTCAGGGAATTTCTGGAAAACTCCCTCGGCCCGGAGGGTCTAAGCAAGTCAGTAGTTATAGTAGCCACCTCAGAGCAGCCTTCACTGGTTAAAATTAAAGCGGCGCAGGTTGCGATTACCGTAGCAGAATACTTTCGGGACAGTGGGCGTGATGTTTTATTTATGCTGGACTCGGTTACCAGGATTGCAATGGCTCAGCGCGAGGTGGGACTTGCTATAGGGGAACCTCCTGCAACAAGAGGTTATACTCCATCAGTGTTTGCCCTCATGCCGCGACTGCTGGAACGCACAGGAAACAGCGATAAAGGCACTATGACCGGTCTATACTCGGTACTTGTAGAAGGAGATGATTTTAACGAGCCTATATCCGATACAGTAAGAGGGATCCTGGACGGGCATATCGCTCTTTCACGGGATTTAGCGCAGAGAAACCATTTTCCGGCGGTTGATATTCTCGGCAGTATAAGCAGGGTTATGGTGGAAGTTGCTGATGATGAACATAAAAAAGCGGCCGGTGAGATCAGGAATATCCTTGCTTTATATGAAAAAAACAGGGATTTGATTAATATTGGAGCTTATGTTAAAGGAAGTGATCCCGGAATTGACCGGTCAATCAGGCTTATTGACAAAATTAACGACTTTTTAAACCAGGAAGTAGAGGAAAAAGTTGACAGCAAAACCATTATTTCCCAATTAATTGAAATTGCTAACTCTAAATGACTCGAATTGCCAATTAACCCCAATCACGAAATTAAATATTTTCGAAATTCCTTAACTAAAAAAGCCCCTTAGGATTTACGGGGCTTTCAGTCAATGAGTTTTTTTTACTTCTTAAAAAGTACAGGAAAAACTTTAAACTTTGATTTGTTATTTATAAAATGAAAGGAGTATATGTTAGATAAATATTATAAAAAAAAAGATTTACTTTTTTAATATAAATTTAAATAAAATTGATACATTTCTTAAAATAAGTCCTTTTCCGAAAGGACATTATCATGCCTAAATGTATTGTATAAGGAGTAAACAATAAAAACTTAAGTGTTTTTAAAATTTTCAAAAATTCATTCTCCCTCCACCCACCCAATTTTTTCTTTGGTCTCGCTTCCTTCCCT
>JANQIY010000044.1 GCA_028281965.1 Candidatus Gastranaerophilales bacterium | reverse complement strand
CAATTAATGCTGATACGCGATAAGTAAAAGTTGGCTAGATGCCGTGTCAAGCACGGCATGACATATCTTTTTTAATTCCAGAATTGAAAGACCCTGTTGTTCAGCCTGGCTAACCTGACTTACTTGTTGCTGGTATAATATAATATGAAAAAGCATGGGTAAAATATAAAATGAAACTGGCAGTTTTAGGAGCAGGAAGCTGGGGACTTGGTCTTACCTGGCTTCTAACGGATAATTTTGATGAAATTACTTTATGGTCAAGGGAACAGGATCTCTCAGACGAGCTTCTTAATACAAAATCTGTAAAATTCCCGGTGGAAGTACAGCTTAAAGACAAGGTACACATAACCTCTAACCTTGAGGAATCCATAAAAAACGCGGAAATTATAATTATAGCAGTTACGACATCTGCTGTAAGACCCGTTTGCAGGCAGTTAAAGCAGGCAAACATCGGAAAAAACCAGGTACTGGTAAATGTGTCAAAGGGGTTGGAATTGCCGGGACTGTTGCGTATGAGCGAAGTTGCAGCGGAAGAACTTCCCTATAACAGGTATGCGGTGCTTTCAGGCCCAACCCTTGCGGTAGAAGTCCTGAAAGGATTACCTACGGCAGCATCGATAGCCTGTGAAGATTTGGATACAGCGGATTTTCTCCAAACAAACCTTAATGTTTCGGACAAATTCAGGATTTACAGCAATCCTGACGTAATAGGCGTAGAGCTTGGAGGAAGCTTAAAGAACGTTATAGCCATTGCTTCGGGCTTTATTGAAGCTATGGGGCTTGGAGATAACACACGTGGAACGCTTCTTGCAAGGGGGCTGGCGGAAATTGCCAGGATTAGCGCGGCAATGGGCGCAAATCCCAGTACAATTTACGGCCTCTCAGGAGTTGGCGATCTTTTTGCCACATGCAGCAGCCCATTAAGCAGGAACTACCGGGTCGGCTATATGCTTGGCCAGGGTAAGAAATTGGACGATATTCTCCGGGAAATCGGCACTGTTGCAGAAGGCGTCAAAACCTCAAAAGCTGTATTGGAGTTGTCAAAAAGACTTGGCATAGATACTCCTATCTCAGCGGCAATATATGAGGCTGTTTACACCGACATTACACCGGAAGAAATTGTTTCCAGGCTTATGAACAGAAAACTCAAATCAGAAGATTTATACAGGCTGCAAAACACTTAAAAATGGCACAAAACAGCTACAAAACAGCTACAAAACTCATACAATTTATTACAAAATTTGTACAAATGGATACAAAATGAGAAAAGAATTTACAAAATTTTTTAAGGAAATCCCTAAAAATTTATTAATAATATTAATTTCCTTGATTATTTTGCTCATAGCCAGCTGGTTCCTGTTTTTAAAAAGCATGCTATCTGATATTGAGACTATAACCTATGATTGGCGTGCAAAACTGGCTACGGAAAAGAGTGTGCTGGGGTTTCAGTTTTCAAAACACGACCCTGACATAATTTTGCTTGCAGCTGACGATGATACGACCAAGATCCTGGAGAACTACCCGGACGCTAACCTCGGAAGATGGCCGTTTCCAAGGCGCATATGGGGAAATGTCGTTAACTTCATAAACGAAGGCAATCCCAAATCCATAATTTTTGACATCAAGTTTGAGGGAGCCCAGGGGCAATCACAGAGGGACATTTTGTCCGATAAACATTTTGCCGAGTCAATTAAAAACAAGAATGTGGTTATTGCAACGGCTTTGTCTGAGCCGAAAAAACGCTCACAACGGGTGGCAAAATACATAGAGCTGATTGACGAGGATCTGAGGAAAAAGCACGATACCTCCGTGGAAAATGTCTCTAATGAGCTTGTGGACAGGACAATTTCAGGTTTTTACGGGCTGGTCTACAAAAGGAGCGAGCTGCGGGAAAAGTTTGCTATTCGGCCTGAATATGACTATTACAAGGGACTTGCGTACGGAAACGTAAGTGATAGGGATGTTCTTGACCACATCACGTTTTACAAAAAAACCTCAATTTACGATAAATTACTGGACAGTGCCGGTTATCTGGGGGTTATAAACCTGCAGCAAAGTGATAACGTTATTTTCAGGACACATGTCCCTCTTTATCGCCTGGTACATAGCAAAGGCATTTCATACCTGCCTTCTTTGCCTCTTGCCGGGGTTCTTTCTGCCATTGACGAAGATGAAAAGAAGCCTGTGAAATTAATGAAGGATAAATTAATAATAGGCTCCCGTGAAATACCCCTTAATAAGGAAGGAAGCCTGCTTCTGAACTGGCATGGGGCTGGCGGGACTTATGAAACCATTCCGGCGGCAAGGGTAATCCTCAGTTCTGCCTATAAAAAAGGTGAAATTGATTCTATAAGGGACTTTGATAAAATTTCCCCGGACTTTTTTAAAGACAAGATTGTAGTGATAGGGCAGACTTCAGCGGGAACTGACATCCATCCTACCCCTATGTCCTCGGTTTATCCGGGGCCGGAAATCATTGTTACCGCCATAGACAACATTTTAAACGACGCGGATACCACAAACCCTCATAGGAGAAAGTTTATACGTAAAGCATCCTTTGCAATTAACTGTATTATAACCCTTTTATTATGTTCAATCATTGCTTATGCCATGATTAAGCTGAAATCAAATATATTTAAGGTTCAAACCCTGGTTCTGGCAATACTTTTCTTTATTTTTACGGCGATTTTCTTCTTTATGCACCCCCAAATCAGGATATGGGTAAATATGACTTATCCCTTGATTTTTATGGTTTTAAGCGGGATAGGTTCCTATGCTTATGTGACTTACCTGGAAAATAAAGAGCGAAAGCAAGTAGAGTTAATGTTTGGAAAGTTTGTATCCCCTCAAATTCTTGATAAATTGCTGACTGAGAAAAAAGATATTTCCCAGGGCGGGCAGAGAAAGGTAATGACAGTCCTTTTTTCCGATATCAGGGGCTTTACAACTATGTCTGAGCAGACTCCTGCCGATGAAGTAATCACTATTCTTAATGAGTACATAACTGAAATGGTGGAAATTATACTCAGTTATAATGGAACGCTGGACAAGTATATTGGTGATGCAATTATGGCGTTTTATAATGACCCTGTAGAAATGGAAGACCACGCTTTAAGGGCAGTTTTAACTGCCATGGGCATGAAAAACCGTTTATCTGAGCTTAATGAAGCCTGGCAGCAGCAGGGGAAATCCCCGCTTAGCATAGGAATCGGGATTAACACGGGTGATATGATCGTAGGACATATGGGTTCGCACAGGTTAGTTGACTATACCGTAATCGGGGACAATGTAAACCTTGCTTCCAGAATTGAAAGTCTTACAAAAAACTATGGAGTAAGTATTTTAATCAGCGAATCCACTTATGAGCAGGTAAAAGACAGGGTTGAGACCAGGTTTATTGATGAAGTGACCGTAAAGGGCAAGAAAATTGCCGTTAAAGTATATGAG
Organism: Candidatus Gastranaerophilales bacterium; assembly: GCA_028281965.1. GTDB lineage: Bacteria > Cyanobacteriota > Vampirovibrionia > Gastranaerophilales > UBA9971 > JANQEB01. The sequence goes on along the minus strand of JANQIY010000044.1, from coordinate 233 downwards.
GTGATTGACTTAAAACCTGAATACAAGAGCCTTGAAAGCTCTATGACTATAGTTTACTCGAATTGCTAATTGCTCAGTCATATCCTGGTTTTTGGCTAATTGGCGACTCGAGTTAATTAACTCGAGTCGCCAATTAATTTGTAAAATCGCCTTGTCTCCCGAAATTGAGTTGATAACACCCAAATTGTCATTGCGAGGGCTCAATGACAATTTGTGAGCCCGTGGCAATCTGT
>JANQIY010000043.1 GCA_028281965.1 Candidatus Gastranaerophilales bacterium | reverse complement strand
ACAGATTGCCACGGGCTCACAAATTGTCATTGAGCCCTCGCAATGACAATTTGGGTGTTATCAACTCAATTTCGGGAGACAAGGCGATTTTACAAATTATTTAGAGATTCGGGTTAATTAGCAACTCAAGTCAATTCGACTTACTTTCTCCAAAAAATTTTGAAACAAAAATTAATTTATAACATCATTTAAAAGCCTATAAGCAATTTTTAATTTATTGTAATCAGCCTTTTTAAGCAGGTCAATAGACTGATTTAGTAAAAATTCCTCATCTCTATAATCAACAAAATAAAATAATTCGTGTAATTCAACATTCAAAGCAGCTGCAAGTTTTTCTATATTTTCATACTTAGGAAAATAAATTCCACGTTCTAAAGCTGAAATATGTTTATCATCAGTTCCTATAAGATCTGCAAGCTGCTCTTGAGTTAATTTTCTTTTTTTTCTAAACTCTTTAATTTTTTGGCCAAATAATTTTCTATTCATAAGAATAACCTTTTTTAATAAGATTACTTACTATTAAGGCTATTTTAAACTATGCAATACTACTATTTTTATTGCTTAAAATAGTAAAATAATTACTAATATAGTTGTTGAACCATCCTTTTTTAGATAAAAATAATAGTATTAATAACATAAGGATATTATTTATGAAAAATTTCAAGAAAATTACCCCATTACAATACCTGGACGGGATTAGAAACGACTTAAAGCAAAGTATTGATGATATTTTTGACTACTTGATTGATTCAAATCAAAGGCAAGACAGAAAAATTTCAATTCTTGAAGAAAAAGTAAATAGCCTGGAAAAATCAAGTTAATTCATTGATTTTGGTATTTTGACATAAAAGAAGACAATATTTAAAAAAAAACCTTTTAAATAGCTGAATATTTTAATTGTTTATTGTAAACTATTATTTTTGAAGAGAGGTTTTAAATTTCAGGCGGTGATAAGATGTCAAAAATGCAAGAGTCTACGGATAAAGAAGTAAGAAAAGAGATAAAAACGCTTACGGGAGCGGAAATATTTATAGAATGCCTAAAAGAGGAAGGCGTCGAGGAATTGTTCGGATACCCGGGCGGGGTTATACTCCACATATACGACCAGTTGTATAACTGCAAGGAAATCAAGCATTACCTCGTAAGGCATGAACAGGGAGCAGTCCATGCGGCGGAGGGGTATGCAAGGGTTACAGGAAAGCCTGGAGTTGCCCTGGTAACTTCCGGGCCGGGGGCTTGCAATACCATAACCGGGCTTGCAAACGCTTATTACGACGGTTATCCCATAGTGGTATTCACAGGACAGGTGGCATCAGGTTTAATAGGAAACGATGCTTTCCAGGAGGCTGACGTTGTCGGGATAACAAGGCCGTGCTGCAAGCATAATTATCTTGTCAAAGATACAAAAGACCTTCCACGAGTAATAAAAGAAGCTTTCCATATAGCATCTACCGGAAAACCCGGGCCTGTCGTGGTTGATATACCTAAAGACGTCTTAACAGACAAGGCTGAATTTATATATCCCGAGAAAGTAAAGCTTCCCGGTTATAACCCGAACTATAACGGGCATCCCCTTCAGATTGCAAAGGCTTTAAACCTTTTATACAAAGCGGAAAAACCGTTAATCCTTTGTGGCGGCGGGGTTATAGCATCTGACGCGCCGGAAGAGCTTTTAAAACTCGCTAAAATTCTTAATGTTCCCGTTGCAAACACGCTTATGGGTACGGGGGGATATCCGGGGACTGATGAGCTTTCCCTTGGGCTGGTAGGAATGCACGGTAATTACTGGGCAAATATGGCTACCGCAAACTGTGATACTTTATTCACGATAGGCGCGCGTTTCAGTGACAGGGTTACAGGTAAGCTGAGCAAGTTCTGCTCTGACGCCAAGATTATCCACATAGACATAGACCCTTGTTCCATAAGCAAGAACGTCCCTGTTGATATCCCGATAGTCGGCGATGCAAAGAAAATCCTTTCAGATATGCTTAACATCATTAACCCTGAAGAGATTGCAAAAACTGCCGGGAAAAAAGCGCAATGGGTTGATAAAATTAACGAATGGAAGCAAAAAAGGGTGAAGTTCAGCAGGACAGACAACAAAATGAACCCTGCCAGCGTAATTCAGAGGATTTACGAGCTTACAAAGGATAAAGACCCGGTAATCTGTACTGAAGTCGGCCAGCACCAGATGTGGACAGGGCTTATATACAAGTTTGACAGGCCAAGACGCTTTGTGACATCCGGCGGGCTCGGCACTATGGGATTTGGTTTTCCCGCTGCTGTTGGGGCCCAGGTTGGGCAAAAGGACAAGCTTGTCATAAACATAGCCGGTGACGGGAGTATCCAGATGAATATCCAGGAACTCGGCACCTGTGTTCAGAATAACATTCCCGTTAAAGTGTTTATCATAAACAACGGATACCTTGGAATGGTAAGGCAATGGCAGGAAAGACTGTTTAACGAGCAGTATTCCCATACCTGTATCCAGAGCCCTGATTACGTAAAGCTTGCCGAGGCTTACGGGGCAGTCGGAATGAGGGTTACAAGGGAAGAAGAGCTTGATTCCGCTATAATAAAAGCTTTAGAAACAGACGGGCCTGTTTTTGTTGACTTTATAGTCGACTCAATGGAAGCGGTGTTCCCGTGGGTGCTTGCGGGAGATCCTATCTGTAACGTGTTGATGGGCAAGGAGGGCTGCCAGGACGTCCAGGGCGAGTACTCATAGGGTTGTCTCGTTTTATAAGGTCTGATTTCATTGCCATTTGAATAAATCTTGCCATTTTTGGACTGGTTTGCTTTCCTGCTACACAATGCATATATATAGGTTTAGGCAATTCATTTACAAGGTTTATAAATTCAGTTAATTTTTTATTATTTTCTTGATTATTTGAAAATGGTTTAGATAAGGAATCTTTTTCAATTATAGAGTCGACCTCTGGTAGAAGACCACAAGGTTCATACATGTTTATATTGCAAAGTCTTATAGGATTATCTTGATTTTGATCATTATATATTCCTACAAATATTCTTTCGGAAAGCAGTTCTTCATCTAAAACACTTAATATTGATTTATATCCTCGATTTACAATAAATTCAAATTCTGAATCTTTTTCAATACCTCCTCCGGTAGCCAGAAATCCGGAAATAACTTCCTTATATCTTAAAGGAGGTTCCTCAGGCGGCTTTTGACCTACCGAAGTGGAAGCAAAGCCTGTTGCTCTTATGTCTGCTGGTGATAAGGTAAGCCCTGAAAAACTGATCATTCTTTCTTTATCCTTTTAAATTTTTTGCAATTATATTTTTATAAAGATTTCTCAAGAAAAAAATTGCTATTAAATAAGAGCCTATCCGAGAAATAAAAAAATAAACGAACAATGTTATTACGAGGAAGCCTGTCCTGAACTTGTTTCAGGATGGTAATCTATCTAAATGGGCTTGCTTCCCTACATTTTTATAAATTGTTATATAAAATAGGAAGTTTTATATTTTTTAAAACCCCTAAAGTTATTTTATAATAGTCATAATGGGG
>JANQIY010000030.1 GCA_028281965.1 Candidatus Gastranaerophilales bacterium | reverse complement strand
CAATTAATGCTGATACGCGATAAGTAAAAGTTGGCTAGATGCCGTGTCAAGCACGGCATGACATATCTTTTTTAATTCCAGAATTGAAAGACCCTGTTGCTGAAATAACTGTGGGCATAGAAGTTTATCGGCTTAAGCAAAAAATTTTAAATCAATCGTATCAATGCTTTTCCTATTTCGTGATTCTGGTTATTTAACTCGATTCTCTATAATTTTTTTGGCATGAATGAGCTTTAAAATGACCGGTGCGAAAATGAGTTCTCACGAACGCCTGCTTCGCTGCTAAAATGCGGACAGCGCCGCCTGCTTCGCTGCTAAAATGCGGACAGCGCCGCCTGCTTCGCAAACAAATATTGCTCAGTCATATCCTGGCTTTTGGCTAATTAGAGATTGGGGTTATTTACCGCAAACAACTTAAACTGTATTTCAAGTTTACATCTAAAGAATAATATAAATTTTAATTTTTCAATCCCGGGTATGATGCTGAAAACCGCTTTATAGAGCAAAATATACTTAGAGCCTATTCGGGAAATAAAACAATAAACAGCCAATGTCATTACGAGGAGGGCAGGCAAATAAGCTTGAGTATTGGATATAAACGTTATTCTGCCCGACGTGGTAATCTGTCTCATAATGTTAACCGGACAGATTGCCGCGTCGAAGCAAGCTTCTCCTCGCAATGACAAGTGTTTGCTCTTACCCGGTTCTGTCTATAAATTATTTTCCGATAGGTTCTTAGGTTGGTAAATTTATTTATCAAAAAGTCTTTCTAAACTGGAGGAAAATATGAAAAGAGACTATAGCGAGTACAATAATACTTTAATAGAGACAACTGAAAAAATCACACTGGGACAGCTATGGGAAAATCAACCTCCTGTGATGCACTGGTGCTTTGGTTTGACAAGCTTAAGTTTTGGCTGTGTCTATATGCTTCTCTTCACAATGCTTTAATTAACTCCTATCACGAAATAGGAAATCCATTGATACAACTGATTCGAAATTCCTTAAAATTTATAAAAAAAGAGGCGGCGGCTCTACGTTAGCGGGAGCACAGCCTCATTCATGAAGCCGCCGCCCACCTTCAGGGCGGGTTGGGTGGGCATTTTAAGGAATTTTGAATCAGTCTTATCAATGGATTTCCTATTTCGTGATTGGAGTTAAGGAGTAAACAATAAAAACTTAAGTGTTTTTAAAATTTTCAAAAATTCATTCTCCCTCCACCCACCCAATTTTTTCTTTGGTCTCGCTTCCCTCC
>JANQIY010000011.1 GCA_028281965.1 Candidatus Gastranaerophilales bacterium | reverse complement strand
TTCCCCTTTTCTTGATTCATTGTAGTCTTTTTCATGTTCTAAAATTCTGCGGGCCCCACAGGCTTTACAAAAATATTGTTGCTTTCCATTTGACGTATGGCCGTTTTTTAATAAATTATCGCTGCCACATCTTGTACATCTTCCAATTTTTTCTTTCATAACTGTTCCTCCTGTATGATTTACAGTTATTATTTCAAGTTTTAAATTTTTTTCATTAAACTTTTAGCCACTACCGACAAATATTATTGTTCAAATTGTCGTTCTGATTCTTCAAAACAACTATATGAATAGTATGCTGAACGCTGGTGTATAGAATGTGTCTTTAGATTCGTGAAATCAGAGCTTAAATTACAAGACTGTCAAGCATTTACCTTTCTACTTAAAATAAAAATATTTCTAACCGCGCATAATTAATGAATCAATCTGCCGGAAGTAAATTTGTTTTTTCTAATATATAAAGGTTAAAATTTAGTAGAAAGTAATCAACTTTTTAAAGATTTGAAGAGTGGAGGACAATTAATGGTTAACAGGTGTAAAAACCCTATTGAATATTTACAAAAAAACAAACTTTTATCTTTATTAAATATTGTAGAACCTATTAACAATGAAAATAATCCAAACCTCATAATTTACGATACAAAAGAAATCTTGCCCATAAAAGAAAATAAAAAGCATTTTGCTTCACTGGCATCAGTTTTATCGGTAGAAAACGGATATTTTGGCACAAGAAGCTGCCTGGAGGAATGTTATTGCGAAATCACAACAGGCGCAACCTATATAGCCGGGATTTATATGGTAAGTGATGACTTAACAAGTGATAAATTGGCAGTAATGCCCGATTGGACAAGGATATCAATAAGCATTGACGAAGAGCCTGTTGACCTCTTTTCCTGCAAAGTCCTCGAGCATAAAAGGGTTTTCAATGCCCAAAAAGGCGTTTCAATAAGGACTGTCTGCCTGAAAGACTCCAATAACAGGATAACACGTTTAAAAACAGAAAAGTTTGCCTCCCTTGAAAACAAACATTTCGGAGGTCAACATATTTCTATAATTCCTGAAAATTACAGCGGGGAAATAACTGTAAAACTGGGTATTGACGGTAGTATAGTTAACGTTGAAGACGCCGGGTTTGAAAGAAAGGCAGATTCCGGTTTTATTTGCTTATCAGTGGATATTCCTGAAAAAAAGTTTAAGAATGGCGAAACCAGCCACCGGAAAAAGGTCTGTTTTAGCAGAAAAAGTTTTGTTCATCTACAAAATGGGCGATACAGGGATAAAAATAAATCTTACCAGCGTTTTACCGGTTATTATGGCAACTATTCCTTTGAAGAATACTGTATTAATGCGGAGAAAGGAAAAGAAATCCGTATAAACAGCCTGGTTTCAATCTGTACCAGCCAGGATTCGCCTAATCCCCTGGAAGAGAGCAGAAAAAAACTGGATAATGTTTTTTATGACGACGTTTATGAAGCTCATTGCCAGAAAATCAGGCAGAGACTGGATGATTCCGCTGTAGAAATTGAAGGAGATAACGTAGCCCAGAGGTACACCAACTATTCAGTGGCAAGACTCCTTATGGCAGGAGAAAACAACAGCGAAAAAACGTCAATAACAGCCAGAACCCTTACAGGTCCTTCTTATGCCGGGCATGTTTTCTGGGATAACGAGATTTTTGACCTGCCTTTTTTCATCTATACTAATCCCCGGGCAGCAAAAACAATGCTAATGTATAGATATAACACGCTGGAAGGCGCCAGAAAAAATAGGGAAGAAGAAAATAAAAAGCATAACACCTCTTATAAAGGGGCAAGATTCGCCTGGGAGTCAACTTCTTCAGGAGTGGAGAGAACGCCGCTTTTTGTGGAAAACAGTAAAGGGAAAAAAGTAAGGATTTTTACCGGAACCAACGAAAAACACATCACCCCGGATGTGGCCTATGCTAGCTATAAATACTGGCAATCCACCGAAGATGATGAGTTTCTCCGCAAATACGGGGCGGAAATCATTTTTGAAACCGCAAGATACTCAGCCAGTATCCTTCATGAGGGTGATGACGATAAATTTCATTTAAACAACGTTATAGGCCCTGACGAATATCATGAAGAATATGCGCTTAACCCTGTAAACGGGACTAAGGAAGGTGTTAACGACAATGCTTATACGAATGTTCTTATACAAAACAACCTGGAAATCGCGCTAAGGATTGCAGATTACCTGGAAAAACACTTTAGTGATGATTATAAAAAGCTGAAAGCAACAATCAATCTAAGAGACGAAGAAATTCAGCAATGGTTGGATAAAAGCAAGAGGATTTACATAAACCAGGATCCTGAAACCCATATTATAGAACAGTTTGAAGGGTTTTATAACTTAAAAGAAGCTGACCTTAAATATTTCAGGGAAAAATACGGGGAAGTTAATGCCCAGAAGTTTGACCAGGTATTAGAGCATGAATATTACCATAACAAGAGTATTGACCCGGATAAAAACAATTATAAGGTCTTAAAGCAGCCTGATGTATTGATGTTAATGGCTCTTTTGCCTGAAAAGTATTCTTATGAGGTACAAAAAGCAAATTATGATGAATATGAACCCCTGACAAGCCACGGAAGCTCATTAAGCGCGGGAATTCACAGTCTCATTGCCGCAAGGCTCGGTCTTATTGGCGATGCTTATAAGTATTATCTCGATACAGGCGGAATGGATGTGGATAATGTTATGGGAAACGCCGCAAACGGAATCCATGCGGCATCGCTGGGAGCAACCTGGCAGGCACTGGTTATGGGGTTTGGCGGTGTGCAGTTCAGGGATGAATGTCTCGTCGTTAACCCGAACCTGCCTCAAATATGGACACAGCTGGAATTTGCAGTTAAATGGCGCGGGCAAAAGATTCAGTTTGCTGTAAAAAGAAAATTGTCCGGAATAGAAACCTTGTTAATAGAGGTTTCCGGGGATGAAGATAAAAAAAATCATCTAAAACTGGGTGAAACAGAACCTAAAATGTTGGAGTCAGGAGTAACATATGCTGCCGTAAAGGGTTTAGACGGCTGGAGATGGGATTTTGAAAGAGAGAATAAGGCGTCATTTATAGCGGATCTTATAACCGGCATTTTAAGCCAGTTTAAAAAGTCTTATTAAAAGAATGTGAGTCTATTTTAATACCTGATAAAAGATGTCTATTAGTTGTCCGAACCAAGGGGTACAGATCAAAAATCCCGTTTCCAATTCCTTTCCAATTTTTTTCCGTTTTTTCCAGTTCGTCTCAAACTGAAAAAACAGCCTCAATCCCGCACAGTTTGTAGAGTTATGCCAGCTTCCCAAAATCTATAATTGGAAAAAAACCTATAGGTATCTCGACTATAAGGAGACACTTAAATTGAGATAAAGAGACACTAAGTCTGAGCTAAAAATAGGCATAACAGGTTTCATGTTTATATTTATTGAATTTAGGGCAGCACATCTTAAAATAGGTATAAACCGTCTTTTTTTAATATTACTACTGATTTTTGATAAAATTTAAAAAATAGAGTATTCCTCTAAGGAAGAAACAAAAAATTCTTATGTAAAATTGTCAAAAATATTCCTTATTAAATTTTTTCGGTCGAGCGACCGACCGAAGGGAGGGAAGCGAGACCAAAGAAAAAATTGGGTGGGTGGAGGGAGAATGAA
>JANQIY010000001.1 GCA_028281965.1 Candidatus Gastranaerophilales bacterium | reverse complement strand
GAAAAATTTGCTTTATGTTCTTGACTTTAATCACACAATCTTCGCAAACAAATGTTGCATAGTCATATCCTGGCTTTTGGCTAATTAGCAACTCAAGTTTAATACGAAAAACATTTTGAAATATATTGATTAATCTCCGGGTAGGCTTTTAATATCTTTCAAAATATTTTCATAAAGGACATCTATTACATCTTCTATGGTTTTTGAACAATTGAACTGTTTTTCATCGGGGGTTTCGTTGTATTCGGGAACAGATGCCCGGCAGCAGGTATCATGTCCTCTTTTTTTAAATTCATCCACAAGCTTTTTGGATACTTCTTTAAGCAGGGTATTGGAATATGAAATATCTTTTCTTCCTATAAGGCATCCTATAGTCATTTGAGCGCCTACAAGAGCTCCGCATACACATCCGCTGGACTTAACTCCCCCTACAAAAGGGGATGCAATCTGGGTAAGAAGTTTTATATCACTTTTTTTGTCGATTATTCCACATTCATAAGCCGACTTTATAAAAGCTTCCGAACATGCGTACCCTTGCTGAAAAAACCTGATTGCTTTTTCCTTAAAACAGGAGGCATCCTGTATAACCATTTCTTTCTTGTCTTGCGCAACTGATTTTTTAGACATAAGTGCTATCTATGATTGATCTTTGGTTTCATTTTCCTCGGAAGAAACTAATATTATCCTGTTTATTTCTCTTTTTCTTATCTTTATTTCCTGTGAACCGTCAAATGGGTTGGAGTTAACCTTTTGAATACTTTGCATCCGCTCTTGTTCCAGTTCCTGTTGGATTTTTTTCCTATCATTATCAATAATTAACGAGTCAGTGAACAATTTTGCTATTACACCGCCTATTATGAGAATTCCGGCATGCCTTGCCATAAATCTTCCTATGGGGTTTGCTGTCAAGAAGTTTTTTGTAGGTTTAAATATTTTACTATCAAGGAATTTTTCCGTTTTTGTCCCCTTAAGTTTGTTTAAGGAATCATTTACCACAGATGCTGCTCTGGAGGCCAGGGTTTCACCTTCTTTAAGCTTTAATTTTCCTGCTTGTTTGCCTATAGCGTCCGCAATAGGGTTTGCAGCCAGGATTCCGCCAAGCGCTACCGCTAATGAGCCAAAAAATGCAGGTACCGGGTGTTCTTTTGAAAATTCTTTTATTTCAGGGACTTTCCCGGCTGCGACATCAATTGCCTTGGATGCGGCAAAAAGTCCGCCTACGGCAAGAGCCCACCATTTTCCCGCCTTAAGTGTGTTCTTAACTTTTTGGATTGCATTACCTTCTTTTAAGGCCCCTTCCGTAATGCTTGCTATTATCGGAATTCCCGCTAAAACCAGGCCTTTTTCAACTTTTGCGGAGAAAGAGTTCTTATAATTCTCGGCAGCTTCTTCTCTTGCTCGCTGGGTTATGTAAGCATCAGACATTTCAGCTTTTTTTAAATCTTCTTCGGTTGCAGGGGTATATGGTCCGCTGTACCTCACTATTTGCCGCTGTATTAAAATAGCGCTTCCATTTTTTAAATCCGGATTCATTTGACTGGATGCTTCCATTTTTTCATTACCTTCTGCTTTTGGCCTGGCAATCCTAAAGTTATAAACCTCATAAAAATAACTTTAGCTTGTTTTGCTGATTTTTAAGTCCTTTTTTAATGATTTTTTAATTTTATTTCCCCCTATCGTGCATAAAATATTAACAAGTAATAAAAACTTTTACAATAACCGGAAGGTTGTTTTTTTCAGAATCTTTACAAAAATCCATTGTTTAATTTAGCAGTTAAATCAATATAATTTTCAGGTTAAATTTCTTGTATGCTAAATTCCTCGCTAACTTCATCATAGGAGATTACCGGTATGACCTGTCCTATGTCTTGCAGAACGAAAAATGCGGCTTGCCTATATTCCGGGTCAGTTATAAAGGCTATTTGGGAAGTATTATAGTCATTGGTTTGTATAAGACCGCTTACATGTTTAATAAACTTTTCGGTTTCCCCTGAGCTTTTATATTTATTTCCCGAGGCGGAAATATTTTTTAACAGCTTTTTATATTGCTCGGGGAGTGTGATTGCATAGATTACGTTGTTAGAATCCGCAATTTGGCTGCAAATTTGCCTTGCTAACCTGATTCTTAGTTCTTTTAAAAGTTCACCTGCTTCGTATTCATGTTTTGAAAGGTCGTTAAGTCTTTCAAAAATATATGTAATATCTTTTACAGACACTCTTTCCTTTATCAGGTTAGCAAAAATATATCTTAAATCGCCTAACGAGAGCCCGCCGTGTATAAGGTCATCCGCCAAAAACGACTTTTCCTCTTCAAGGAGCGCGATATAGTTAAGTATATTTTCATATCCGATTATTTCTTCCGCGTATTTCAGGACGACTGTTTCCAGATGGCTTGTTATCACTTGCGATGGAGTCATGCCTCTTTCCCAGAAGTCCCTGGTTTTATCTTCCTTTAACCAGAACACTTCCTGGCCGCTTACCGGGTCTGTATCTTCAACAGCCTGCTCGGGCAGGCTATGTATGTTTGATTCGCCCATAAAAAACCGTCTGTGATTGGAATAGGCAATTCCTGAAACTGCCGTCAGGTTTCTGATTTTGATTTTATATTCATTTTCATTCATTTCCTCTGAAATAACGAAATGTACCCTTGGAATCACATATCCCAGCTCATCCGTGAGTTTTTGCCTTAACCGCACGCTTTCTGCTATTAAATCACCGTTTTTTTCATTATCGACAAGCTCGGAATGTTCATAGCTTACGGCAATGGTTATTAAGTCCTGGTTAATCCTGGTGTACATATTTGAGGGGGATAAAATTTCCGAGAATTTTGATTTTAGAATATTCAGCTCGTTTATTTTTTCTGAGAGATTTTTGTTCAGTTCCTCCCTGGTGGTTTCTTCCGGGTTGGAGTCCAGGGACTGTTTTATTTGCATTATTTTTTGGCTTTGTTCACGGATCTCTCTTTGCAGAAAACGGCATTCCTCGTACAGGTCTTCTTTTTTACGGAGAAGCTTTTTCATTCTGGTCTTGAAATCCCCGGAGTCGACTATGTAATCATCCTCAAACTCGTGAAACTCTTCTTTTTCCCTGCTGAAGATGCACAAGTAGCTGTAATCGCCTTCCTCTGTTTCGACCTCGTTTAGGGAATACAGTTCCCAGCCTTCCAGCGACATTTCGTTTAGTATACTTTCCAGTTCCTGAATGTCATCAATGTCGCACGACCTGACTGTATATTCAAATCTTGCCTTATCTTGCATTGGTTATGCCCGTTAAATTTTATCAAATATATTTTATAACAAAACCGTATGAGTTGCTATAAGGGTCTTTTTCCAGGGTCTTTCAATTCTGGAATTAAAAAAGATATGTCATGCCGTGCTTGACACGGCATCTAGCCAACTTTTACTTATCGCGTATCAGCATTAATTGG
>JANQIY010000189.1 GCA_028281965.1 Candidatus Gastranaerophilales bacterium | reverse complement strand
GAGGGAAGCGAGACCAAAGAAAAAATTGGGTGGGTGGAGGGAGAATGAATTTTTGAAAATTTTAAAAACACTTAAGTTTTTATTGTTTACTCCTTAAATCTCCTTAAGTTTTAATCATTAAAACCTGTAATAGAAAAACTTTTTATATAATCCCTGGATTCGCATATATTTTTCTGGAAATTTACGCAAGTTCCCGCTAAAAGTTTTACGGCGATAACAATAGCTTTTTCATCAACATCGAATAAAGAGCTATGCAGAGGATATGAGGATTCCTCGCCTCCTGTGCCAATTCTCACAAGCATGCCGGGTGCGAATTTTAAATACCTGGAAAAATCTTCAGCGCCCATGCTTGGTTTTTGAATTTTGATCACATTTTCTTCGCCTATAAGCATGGAAGCCGTTGTTTGAGTAAGGTAGGTCAATACCCGGTCATTGATTACAGGGGGAGGTCCCAGGCTCCATTTTACATCAACCCTTGCACCGTAAGCCTGGGCAATGGTATAAGCCCTTTGCTTGATGAGTTCATACATCTTTTCCCGAGTTTCAAGGTCAAAAGTTCTTGCAGTACCTTCCATTTCACAATGATCTGCAATGATATTCGCCGCTGTTCCGGCATGAATTTTTCCTATGGAAATAACAAACGGGTTCAGAGGGTCAATACTCCTCGGCAAACTTGAGTACAAACTGTTGATGATTTGATTGGCCGCGAAAATTGCATCCACCGCCCGGTTAGGCCTTGCGGAATGCCCGGCTTTTCCATTTACGGTAATGGTAAAAGCGTCCGTGGCGGAAGTTATAGGGCCGTATCTTATGCCGATTTTTCCTGCGGGAAGCGTTGGAAGGGCATGAATTGTCCAGATAACGTCCACGCCATCCATTACTCTTTCCTTTATAAGAGCTTCGGAGCCCCCTTCCGGGCTTTCTTCAGCAGGCTGGAAAATAAATTTTACATTAACATCAAGCTGCTCTTTAACTGCCGCCAAAACCAGCGCTGTACCGAGAATGCAGGTCATATTGAAATCATGCCCGCAGGCATGCATTACTCCGTGGTTTTTTGAGCTATAAGCTTTAACCTTGCTGTCTGTTACCGGAAGCGCGTCCATGTCGGCTCTAAATGCAATTGTTTCCTTGCTTTCATCCACTTTCAGATAACCGATTGCAGCCGGTCCTACGGGAGTTTGCACAATACCGGACTCCAGTCCTGCCTCGAAAAGCATTTTGTGGATATAGTTTGCCGTATTATTTTCCCTACTGGACAGTTCCGGATTTTGATGGAGGTATCGTCTTATATTTATTAAAAGATTTTCAAGATTATCTGTTTTTTCCACAATTTTTTCAAGCATAAAAACAACCGCCATAATATATTTCTATTTTTAGTATACCATTTGCGCTATCCGGTCGTAAATTCCATAAAACTCGAGTTGCTAATTGCATAGTCATATCCTGGCTTTTGGCTAATTAGCAACTCAAGTCATAAAAAGCCGGAATCTTAACAAACTTGCTTTTATGCGTCATAAAAATAAAATAAATTTATGTATGCGGAAATTAAACAGACTAATAATATACTGGCAAACCAGCTTCTGAGCGATTTCAAGCTTTATCTGGAAATTGAGAGGAACTTGTCTTTTCATACTGTAAAAGCTTATATTTCTGACTTAAAAAGCTTTATTGACTGGGCAGGCAGCAATTTTTGCGGCTTTACGTATAAAAATATCCGGACGTACCTGATGGAAGTCCTTAACAGGAACTATTCAAGAACTACGGTTTCCAGGAAAATCGCTGCCATAAAGACTTTTTACAGGTACTTATACCGGGAAAAACTAATAAAAACCAATCCTGCCGTAAATGTCCGGACTCCCAAAAAAGTCGACCACTTGCCTGAATTTCTAACCGATAGCGAAGTAAACCTGATAATGGAGAGGTTAGGGACTAAAACGATTTCCAACATACGTGACAGGACTATTTTTGAGGTTTTGTTCGCGACGGGAATGCGTAACTCTGAGCTTTGCGGGCTTGATATGGAAAATTTGAACTTTGAGGAAAATGAAATAAAAGTTCATGGCAAGGGAGGAAAAGAAAGAATAGTACTTATAAGCGAACGGGCAAAGGGATTTTTAAGAAAATACCTTCAGGAAATACGGCCCGTCCTGGCGGATGGCGCTGCTCCCATGCCTTCATCCCCCGTTTTTATTAACGGTAATGGATTCAGGCTTCAACAAAGAAGCATCCATAGGGCAATAACAGAAGCCGCCAAAAAAGCCGGACTTGCAAAAAAGGTTTCGCCGCACACTTTTCGGCATACATTTGCTACGAGACTTCTTGAAAAAGGCGCTGATTTGAGAGTAGTCCAGGAGCTTCTGGGACATTCCAGCATCAGCAATACCCAGATATACACACATATTTCCATGGACCGCTTAAGGCAGGCTTATCTCAGGGCTCATCCCAGGACAGGGAATTGCTGATAAATTTATATTGTTTTATTTGAACACAACGGTTTTGTTGCCATTAAGCAAAATTCTTCTTTCAGCATGCCATTTTATGGCTCTTGAAAGTGTCAGGGTCTCCAGATCCCTGACAGTTGAGCCTATATCGTCAATTCCATAGTTATGGTTTACCCTTTCAACAGCCTGCTCAATAATAGGGCCTTCATCAAGGTTGAGAGTTACGTAGTGAGCCGTGGCCCCTACAATTTTTACACCACGTGAATGCGCCTGTGAGTAAGGTGATGCTCCTTTAAAGCTCGGTAAAAACGAGTGGTGGATATTTATACACTTTCCTGCGAGCATTTCACACATTTCAGGAGAAAGAATTTGCATATATCTTGCCAGTACAAACAGGTCAGCTTCTTTTTCTTTCATCAGCTCAAGAATTTTTCTTTCCTGCAGGGGTTTGGTTTCTTTTGTTACGGGAAAATAAAAGTAATCAACGCCGTACCACCTGGCCATTTCCTGCATATCCTGGTGGTTCGAAACAACAGCTACAATTTCGATTGGAAGCTGGCCAAATTTTGTCTTGTGCAAAATGTCGTTCAGGCAGTGACCGTACTTTGAAACAGCTATTATAACCCTGGTTTTATAATTATAGTCGTTTATATCCCATTGCATAGAAAATTTTTCAGCAACAGGGAGGAATTTTTGCTTTATTTCATCAGGCGTTTTCTCTTTTTCCCCGGTTGATGTAAAAATTGTCCTCATAAAAAAATTCCCGGTTGAGGGATCTCCATAATTGTTCATCGAAGTTATAAAGCCCCCGTTTTCGGCGATAAAATTGGAGACCGAAGCGGTAATTCCGGTGGTATCAGGACATCTTACCGTAAGTACGTATTTTACTTCATTGTTATGCATATTTCACTCTCAATTTTTTATGACATATAAAGATTATAAAGTATGAACCGAAATTTGCTCAAGTTAATTAACCTCAATCTCTAATTAGCCAAAAGCCAGGATATGACTATGCAACATTTGCCAAAAAATTATAGAGAATCGAAAAGAGGCGGAGCCTCTTTTCCACTTATAGGGTGGCTGTGGGTGGGTTTTGGCAAATGTTGCATACAT
>JANQIY010000137.1 GCA_028281965.1 Candidatus Gastranaerophilales bacterium | reverse complement strand
TAACTCGAATTGCTAATTACATTTTTTCAAAATTCCTTAAAATGCCCGCCCAACCCACCCTAGAGGTGGGCGGCGGCTTCGCCGCCGCCTCTTTTTTATAAATTTTAAGGAATTTTGAGTCAGTCATATTAAGCCTTTCAATTATTTAGCAATTCGAGTTAATTAAATTTAAAAATAAAAAATGCCTAAAACCCGCCTCCATCTCCCTGCCCTCTTCCTTTGAAGGAAGGGGGAGACCGTTTTGGGTAGGGCTTCGTGCGTAATGCGGACAGTGCCGACCGGCCCCTGCACCTAACCCTTAAAGTACTTCTATTACTGCTTTTCATCCTCATTTATTAAATCCTGTTTATTTTCTCAGATTACTATAAATACTTTTTATGACATTATGTTCAATTTTAGCAAATTTTTTAAACCTTTGAAAAAATGATTTTTATAAAACTCAAGTTACTGTTTATAAATTTTTTCAAAATACCTGCTTACCCGCCTCACGCTTATCCGATAGGCCTTTTAGCCGGAATCCCCGTCCTCCTGGGATATTTTCCGGATGTATGGCCGGTTTTTTTTATTAACACAAGGTTTCTATCATCATCCCCGGTGAGAGTATACTTATATGTATTTACAATGGTTCCGCCCAGGTCGGATATTGCTTTTTGAGCTTCTTTCAGCTCGTCATGGACGGTTTTTGCTTTATAAGCCGCAAAATGCCCGTTAATTTTTACCAGCGGCAGGCAGTATTCGCTAATAACGTTTATTCTGGCAACCGCACGCGTTACAGCGAGGTCAAACCCCTCCCTCCTGCCCGGGACTCGTCCCAGCTCCTCTGCTCTTGCGGATATTATTTCTGTTCTTTCCGCAAATCCCAGCTTATCAGAAATAATCCGGAGGAATTCGAGTTTTTTTGCGATGGAATCGACAGCGCAAAGTCTCCAGCAGGGAAATGCAATCATCAGAGGGATTCCAGGAAATCCGCCCCCGGTTCCTACGTCTATTATGCTTAAATTCCGGTTTAAATCCATCTCGTTACTTGCTAAACCCATTGAAAGAGAATCAAGAAAGTGTTTAATTTCCACGGTTTCAGCGCTGGAAGAACTTATAAGGTTTGTATGGCGGTTAAACTCTTCTAAAAAACCGAAATATTCTTTAAATTGCCCTATTTGCAGGTCATTAAGCTCTATGTTAAAAAACCTGGCTTTTTCCCTTAGAATCTCAAATTTATGCATTTTTTGACCTGATTTTCTGAATAAGCTCTGTATAATAGTCTTTGCCGATTTCATCTATGACACGGCTAAACCTGCGGTTGATTTTTTCCTTGCTGTCCGTGGAAATTGTTTTATCTATGGACTTTTTGGCAAGTATAAACGCCTTTATTGCCTTTTCATAGCTTTTTTCCACCAGGAAAATATCGCCGATATCAATGTAGCTCATTGCTATTTTGTAAGGATCTCCCGTATCCTTTGCGATATGAAGTTCTCTATAAAAACATTTCTTTGCCTCAGGGTAATTTCCGGTTTCAAGGTAGATATCCCCAAGCTTAGAAAGGACTTCATACTCTCCTTCCCGATTTTTTGCCTGCTCGTCAATTCTTAAAGACTTTTGATAGAACTCAACGGCTTTTGCCGGGTTGCCGATTTCATCATATATTGCGGCTGTATTAGAGCATGCGGCGGCTAAAAACTGGTTTTCATCAGGATTTCCAGAAGTTTCCAGGTTTTTTTGATAAAAATTCAGCGCATTGTCATAATCCCCGGAATCGTCATAAGCAAGGGCAAGTTTAAAGTATATTCTTGCCTTATGCTCTTTAATTCCCAATTTTTCCGCTTCAACAAGCGCCCGTTCAAAATAACTTATGGAAGAATCAAATTCCTTTCTGTAATCATAAATTTCACCAATGCTTTCCAGGGTTTCAGGCAGGATATCTTCAGGTATGGCAGTCCTATCGGAATTCAAAATGGAATAATAGCCTTGTAATGCCTGATCATGACGGTAATGCTCCTTGTAAAGGCTTGCCAGCTTGAAAAGGTTGTAATTATGGTTTAAACTATCTGCCCGGGAGCTTACCAGGGATTCCCGCAACTCTTTTTCCATCAGCTCAAACGAATCCGACTCCTGTTTTCCTGAATCATCGGATTTTAAAGGCTCTATCCTGGTTTCATGAAGAGAATTTCCTTCTAAAGTAGGATTTTCTTGCGAATTCTCTTCAACAAGCCCTTTTTCTTCTTCTGATAACCTGATTTCTAAAGAATCGTCATTTTCCGCAAAATCGTCCAGTTTTCCGGCCATATCCTCATTTTCATCGGGCTCCGGAAGCCGGGCAACTTCATAAGAGCCGGCTTTAAATTTTGCCAAAAAGCTTTCAGCGTCTTCCCGGCGTTTTGTTTTGGCCTTATAATCCGGAATTACGCCTAATTCGGCAAGTTGTTTGTAATGATAGTACTGCTCTGAGTATAAAACACGCCTTGAAACCGGCAGTAACCTGTTTTCCAGGCGGGCAGAAATCTGTCCGGAGTATAATTCATAAAGCCAGCTATGGATTTTGACTTTTTCTTCTTTTAAAATTTTCGGCGCAAGATAATTTTTAAGTTTTTGTTTTATCTGAAAAGCATTGTTATTATTGTTTAAAATCCTTATGGATTCCAGATATGCAATCTTTTCCTCAATATCAGGAGTAAAACTGATCTTTTTTAAAGTATCCGCTGAAAAAGAATGTCTTACCAGCAGGAAAAAGTCCGCTATTTCTTTATATTCCACGGGTATTGAGCCGTACAGCTTTTTTGAAGCCGCTTTTTCAAAGGCCTCTCCCGAGGATTTAATCTTTTCCGCCAATTCCCCCGCAGAAGTATTCATACTTTTTATCAAAGCTGAAAACATCAGTATATTTTCAGGATAACCTTTTGTAATATTTAAAACCTCTTCAATAAGGGAATCTTCGGCAGAAATACCGGCGTTCCTGGCAATATTAATTGCTTCTTTCTTTTTTAAGTTTTCAAGATACAACGTATAGACTTGATTTTTAGTTTCAAATTCCTGAAACTCTTCTCCTGCAGCAATTATCTTGATTTCCGGCACTGAGGAAATAAAGTCCAGAAACTCGAGCAATTCCTTTTTCACGCTTATATCAGCAGTTTCAAACAGGTTTTCCATACCGTCAATAATGACTAACAAGGGTTTTTTCAGATTTTTAATCCTGTTTATAAGCCTTTCGTCTATGGAAAAAGATGCTGAGATCTTAAAATTCTTGATATACTCTTTATCTTTGACTGTAACGCTTTTAAGGTAATTAAACAGCGAAAGGATAATATCATCCAGGTTTGTAGCCTGCGAACATTCGTAATAATACGTCAAAACCTGCTTTTCAAGAATAGAACGCACTGATTTTAAAAAACGGGTTTTCCCCGCTCCTGAAGGGGCATTTATATATACCAGCTTGATTTTTTCAGAACTTAACAGCTGGATAATTTCTTTTGCCATATCTTTCCTGATAATATCACCCTGTTCAATTGCTTCATACAAGCAACCGCTTTCTTTCTTTTCCGAATGTCCCTCTTGCAGAGCGGAAGAAGACGGCGAGAATTTATAGGATCCTTTTTTTAAAAAATCTGAAAATTCCATGTAAAAACACCAGGTAACCAGGTTTTAAAAGCTATGAGAGTCTTAATTTATACATTATTATACGGGTATTTTATACTAAATGCTAAAACTAGTACATTGTCAAATTAATTTTTTTAAAATGTACAATAACTGAAGTATTTTATAGCAAAATTTTTAAAAATTTCCGCTTAGAGCCTATCCAAGAAATAATTTATTGACAAAACCAGGTAAGAGTAAACACTTGTCATTGGGAGGCGGCGCGAAGCGCCGCCTCCCAATCTGTCCTTGCTTCCCTACATTTTTATAAATTGTTATATAAAATAGGAAGTTTTATATTTTTTAAAACCCCTAAAGTTATTTTATAATAGTCATAATGGGGT
>JANQIY010000136.1 GCA_028281965.1 Candidatus Gastranaerophilales bacterium | reverse complement strand
CTTTAGGGTGGCTGTGCGCGGCAGCGGGAGCTAACGCAGTAGCTCATTCATGGGTGGGTTTTGGCAAATGTTGCATACATGCAATTAGCAACTCGAGTTATCAAGTCAAAAAATACCACTACCTTAGAACCTACCTGGAAAATAATTTATAGACAGAACCAGGTAAGGAAGGTTGAAAAAGTTTTTACGCAAATGTCATCCCGCACTTGAGAAGCTTGTCCCGTGCTTGACACGGGAGGGTCTATTTAGTCAGGGCTATTGTCTATTATGTTTACCGGATAGATGCCCCCGTGTCAAGCACGGGGCGGCAATCTGTCCGGTTAACATTACGGGCTTTCAGCCCGTTTAGACAGATTACCACGTCGGGCAGAATAGCTTTTATATTCAATACCCGGGCTTATTTACCTGCCCTCCTCGTAAGCCTTCTGTCAAGAATTAATTTTTTTATTTCCTGGATAGGCTCTAAAAAAGAAATTATTATTCCTTTAAAAGGTTTTTTTATTTTGATATTATACAGAAGCGGAATATACGTTCTTGGAAACACAAAAGATGAAAATTCTTGCAAAAACAGGCAGGGAAGACGTTGCAACAGTTTACATAGCTGAATTTGAAGACGGGAAGAGAGTTGAATTCGTAGAATCAGTCCAGCCGCCGATTCCCAGGGGAAAAAAATGGGTACTTATTATATCCAGCCTGTTCGGTTGCTGTGTAAACTGCGCTTTTTGCGATGCCGGAGGAAATTACCGGGGAAAATTGTCAAAACAGGAACTGCTCAGCCAGATAGATTTCCTTGTTAAATCCAGGTACCCGGAAAGAAAAATCCCCGTTGAAAAGTTTAAAATCCAGTTTGCAAGGATGGGAGAACCTGCCCTGAATATGAACGTCTTGGATGTATTATCGGAATTTCACGATATTTATGAAGCGCCCGGTTTTATACCGTCAATTTCCACGATAGCTCCTGCTGGTTGCGATAAATTTTTTGAAAACCTGCTTCAAATAAAAAAAGAGATTTATAAAGAACGTTTCCAGCTGCAATTTTCAATTCATACAACTGACCGGAATCTCAGGGATTCCCTGATACCGGTAAAAAAATGGGATTTCAAACAGATTTCCGATTACGGGCAGGCTTTTTATGAGAAAAATCATAGAAAAATCACATTAAACTTCGCCCTTGCGGATAATACCGACATAAACCCTGATGTGCTCATGGAATTTTTCCCGCCAAAAGCGTTTTTAATAAAAATTACTCCGGTCAATCCTACCTATAATGCTAAGAAACACGCTCTTTGCTCAGACATGCTGCTCTGCGGCAAAAGGGAAAACCTTTTATCAGAATTGAAACTGTCAGGGTATGAGGTTATTTTAAGCATAGGAGAACTGGAAGAAAACCAGATCGGCAGTAACTGCGGTCAGTATATTGAGAATTACGAACAGGAAAAGCAAAAGCTTGAAAAAAGTTACAATTACCGGCTTCAGCCGGTTTAAATAAGCAGTGGATTTATTTTTTTAATGTTATAATTTTTCTATTCAATACAGCAGGAGATTGCAAATGAATAACTCACATAAGGGAAAAGTTTGGAAATACAAGGATAACGTAGATACGGATGTTATAATACCGGCCAGGTATCTTAATTCTACAGATGCAAAAGAGTTGGCTGGCCATTGTATGGAGGATATAGACGCCCAATTTGCCTCAAATGTCCAACAGGGAGACATTATAGTTGCCGAAGAAAACTTTGGCTGCGGAAGTTCAAGAGAACACGCCCCTATCGCAATTAAGGCATGCGGTGTTTATGCTGTGATAGCAAAGAGTTTTGCCAGGATTTTTTATAGAAACGCAATAAACATTGGGCTTCCCATCATTGAAAGCAGCAAGCTTCCTGAAGAAACAGAAGCCGGTGATGAGCTGGAAATTGATATGGTAAACGGAGTTGTAAAAAACCTCACAAAAGACAAGACCTATGAAATCGCGCCTTTTCCGGCAGAAATTCAGGAATTGATTTCAACCGGCGGGCTTATAAATTATACAAAACAAAAATTGGAAAGGAAATAAAGATGTCAAAAACCTATAAAATAGCTGTACTGCCGGGAGACGGCATTGGCCCCGAGATTATAGCCCAGGGCATAAAAACGCTGAATGCGGTTTCAGAAAAATTCGGCGTGGACTTTGAATTTAATGAAGGCCTGATAGGCGGGGCGGCAATTGACGCGGAAGGCGTTCCTTTACCGGATAGTACACTTGAGCTTGCCAAAGGTTCTGATGCTGTTTATCTTGGTGCTATCGGCGACTGGAAATACGATACACTTGACCCTGCAATCAGGCCTGAGAGAGGACTTTTGAAAATCCGCAAAGAATTGAACCTGTTCGCCAATTTAAGACCGGCAGTTGTTTACGACGATCTTATCTCTTCCTCTACACTTAAAGAAGAAGCTGTAAAAGGCGTGGATATTATGATTGTCCGTGAACTTACCAGCGGTATCTACTTTGGGGAACCTAAAGGAATTGAGGAAAGAGACGGCGAAAAAACCGGGTTCAACAATATGATTTATAAGGAGTCCGAAATTGAGCGTATTGTCCGCCTGGCTTTTGATATAGCTATGAAAAGAAGAAAAAAACTCTGCTCGGTAGATAAAGCTAATGTCCTGGATGTTTCAAGGCTCTGGAGAGAAGTCGTTGAAAGGGTTGCGGCAGGCTTCCCGGAGGTTGAGCTTAACCATATGTACGTTGATAATGCGGCTATGCAGCTTATAAGAAACCCGAAGCAGTTTGATGTAATTGTTACAGGAAACATGTTTGGCGATATTTTGTCTGATGAAGCCTCAATGCTCACCGGATCGCTGGGAATGCTTGCCAGCGCAAGCCTTTCAACAAAAGGCGGGACTGCAATGTATGAGCCGTCCCACGGCAGCGCTCCAAAATATAAGGGACTTGACAAAGTTAACCCTATAGCAACCATAATGTCCGCTGCAATGATGCTGAAATACAGTTTTAATATGGATAAAGAAGCTGACGCAATTGATAGGGCTGTTCAACAGGTCTTAAAAGACGGGTATAGGACCTATGACATTATGAACGAAGGCTGTACCCGGGTTGGAACATCTCAAATGGGAGATTTAATTTCAGGTAAAATTAAAGAAATGAACTTTGCCCTGTCCTAACTAACCCGTCATTGGGGTTACTTAATTCGAATCACGAATTGTATTTTACTCGAATTGCTAAATAATTGAAAGGCTTAATATGACTGACTCAAAATTCCTTAAAATTTATAAAAAAGAGGCGGCGGCGAAGCCCCCGCCCACCTCTA
>JANQIY010000103.1 GCA_028281965.1 Candidatus Gastranaerophilales bacterium | reverse complement strand
TTTTCACCACATGACCAAGTTTTCCCCTTACTTGACTTTGACTGTTCTTTTCCTATACAATAAGCAGTTTGCGGTTATTTTCATTCAGAGCTGCTTTATCCTTTTTTTATTTGCTTCTTTCCTATTTTGAGAATTCCCCTCAACTTGAGTCTGCCGCTTGCGGTGCGCCGTGAATGTGACTCCTAATCTCCCTATTACCTTAGTCTTTACCGCTTATTTTCAGTGAGTTAAAAGAAAACAAACTTTTTATATGACAGTCAAAGGACACTTCGATTTCCAGTTTTAAAGTTTGGATTTGTCCGTCATACATGGTCGACTGTAGCTCAAATTGTAGAAAACAATCTTCATCGCGTTGGAGAATGCAAGAGCTAGAAGGAAAAACCCTGCATTTCGACAGGTATGCAGCATATAAAGTCATTTTATTTCAAGTAGGATATAAGCGTTTGATTTCAATTATTTTCTTTTGTTATCTCTTTTCGCAGGAAGAATCATTTTTTTCCGGGAAGCTTTTGCTCAAAATTCTTACTTCTCTTTACGAACCTCTCTTTGAATAATTTATACTTACGCATCGTTTCGGAAAATATTCTACATCTCAATTTCTTTGTTATCTTTTTCAATTTGCGGTCAACTTGTAAACTTCGCAAATATTTCGCAAGTGCGTTTATCACGTTCTGAGTAGCTGCCCCTGGGTCACCGAGGATGAAAAAGCACCACATAACAATTCAAGAAATGGTTGTATATTTTTCGGTCGTTTTCCCCGTTAAACCTTTCAAAAAGAGAGTCATTTTACAGCACGGTTTATATCTCGTTTGGTTGAGTTTTAACGTTCATATTTTAACAGAAAATACTTAAAAAGAATAAAAAATTAGATAGTTTTAAGCATGCAAAATTAACGCGCTAGTTTTAGGACACCTTGCGTTTCTTACTTTAATTACTTACCCTACTTCTTTAGAGTTTTATCTTTATTCTCCTCGCGAGGTTTTGCGAGTGACGGACTGTTAGATTGAAAATAATTATTATCGTCAAACATAAGCACGACGCGAGTAATAAAAGCTATCTTCAGAGGTCTCCAGTACAATTTCTAAAAGGCTGAACAAAAAATGGAAATGATGAAGCGAAGCCGGTAGGGAAAACAAAGACGAGTATAACGATAACAAAAGGACCGTGAGTCGCACAAAGAGCTGGTAATGGCCTGTTGCGCATGTTTCATGTATCCCATTATTGATTAAGGAGACAGTAATCGCTGGTAATACAAATGAAATAGAGCAACTTATCTTAAACAAGTTTTTATTCTTCGTTTTGCAATGTACACTTTTAATTCCCATAAACATTACTCTGTGTTTGTAAACAACAGATAATTTTACATACTTTTTATGTAAATGTACAAAATGTTTTAAAGTTGCATAAAACGGGTCCTTAAAATTCCACAGGTGACAAGACTCATCTTGGCGACGACATACATTTTTGCATTTCTTTCAGTGATTTTTTTCCCCTTGTAAGGGTATATATTTGTAATATTATTTTTCGTAGAAATAATTTAGGTCCAACGATCGCCGGGACGACCAAAGGCCACCATTGTGATGAAGAAAGGACTCTGAGTGTAATAAATCACAGAGCTGCTTTCAAATGCAAAAAAGAAGAACTATGGAAAAGACACAGGGACGTGATAATAACTGTTCAGCCCGAGCACGAAGACCTATTCAAGCAGGCGGTTTATAGAGAGATAAGGCCAATGCGCTCAACAGTCCGAGGCAAAGTAATTGTAAGTGACATTTA
>JANQIY010000033.1 GCA_028281965.1 Candidatus Gastranaerophilales bacterium | reverse complement strand
CAGCGCCGCCTGCTTCGCGCCTCTTTTCGATTCTCTATAATTTTTTGGCAAATGTTGCATAGTCATATCCTGGCTTTTGGCTAATTAGCAACTCAAGTTTAATCTATCTGGATGGGCTGAAAGCCCATAATGTTGACTGGCCAGATTGCCACGGCGGCGCGAAGCGCCGCCTCGAATGACAAGTGTTTGCTCGGTTCTGCCTATAAATTACTTCCTGGATAGGCTCTTAGGCTCTATGCATTTTCATCAAGAGTTTCCCCTTTAGGAGAGACGAGTAATTGAATTAAAACACTTCCTATAACCAAAACTGCAAATATAATATTCTGGGTTTTCGTACCTGTATAATACGGGTCAAAAACAAGCATAACTCCTGCCAGCGAGGAGAGGAAAATTAATCCAAAATTAAAGAATATACCAAGCAGCAAACTTCCTGTAACAGCTCCAATATTGAAAATTATCCAGTTAACCTGCTCAGGGGCTTCCATAAATGCCGGGAAAATATGTATTGCGATAAATCCTCCTGCCAAAGCCCCCGCTAAAAACTTTGCGACAGCCTTAAGAGCCGTTGACAAAACAATTCCGGGAAAAGCACAGAAAATTCCCGCTAAAATGAACGGAAACCTGGAAGGTTCCGAGAAAAACAACTGCGTAAACTTAAAGCCGAATATAAAACAGATAATTCCTGTAAAAAGCCAGAAAAACTGCTGGCTGAAAAACATAAGAGACAGCCCCATAGCAATATTAATGAATGAATTATTAAAATCTATAATCATTAGCTCACCATATTCATCTAAATTTATTTGATAACTTTTAAGGAAAAAAGTCAAACTTTTTTTCTTAACCGCTCGGGTAGTTTATGACAAAAAATTTGCTAAAATCCTTCAAAACCTATATTAAAATTGTTAAAGGCCGAAGGTCTTTAACCTCTTCCGGGAGTGGGGAAGGTGGGGATTTTGAAGGACTTTGTCTATGAAGTTCCCGAGTAGTTAAGTTTTTTATCAATCTTTAAGTTTTTTTAAGATTAGCCCTGAAATGCCATACCAAAACGAGTTTATTTTTTCGAAAAAAGCCGGCTTCCTGATTTCTTTTATTCCTTTTCAACCGTTAATTTTGTATTAAAAATTTCATAAAATGAACATTATTAGGCTAATATGGTGAAATAAAGTTTAAAATAAGTTATAATATAAGCATCTAAGGAGTATAAAAAATAATGGAAATTTTAAATAGTCCAACTTTATTGCAAAATAGTTTATTGGTGGATAATTTTTTTGTAAATCCTCCGGCTGTTGCTGATTACAGCGCTTATAGCAATATGGTTACCTCATCATTCACTTATAAAGAGGTGGAAGATTATGTTGAAATTTCCGATGAGGCTTATAAAAAAACCATACTTGAAGGAGTCCGGCTTGTCACAAGTCCAACTGCTTATTATAATAATGACTTTAATAATTTAGTAGTAAATTATTTGAACAAGACTTGATAAAAAAGGAAAAAAAATGGATATAGATCAAAATACAGGAGCTATAGATAATTATTACGTGGAAGACCTTGTCTTTAACAATAAAAAATCCTCCGAAGAACTATCTTCTGAAGATTCCCGGAAATCACAGCCGGATACTTCTTCCGATGAGGTTAAAAGTGTTAAAGACAGCGCTGATATATCTGATGAGGCAAGGGACCTGGCAAATCAAGACCAGTCCGAATAGAGTAGCGGCTATTTTGCGATTTTAATTATTTCGCTAATTATTAATTCTTCTGCGTTCTCCAGTGCCGGGTAAAAAATTTTTCCGGCTTCAACAAACATTTGAGCGTTCGAGCTTGCATAAAATTTTACCGCCCCTTTTTCAGAATCGTTTAATATATCCAAAAGAAGCAGACTTTCAGAGACCTTTGTTGCTATGTGTTTTGCCGGGTCAATCAATATTTCCTTATCATTTGCAATATCCTGGATAATATGCCCTAAAAACGGGTAATGAGTACATCCAAGAATGATTTTTTCAACCCCTTTCTCAAGCAGGGGCACTACGTATTTTATAACAAGCTTTTTAGCTTCCGAGGTAGCTGTTTTGTTGTTTTCAATAATCTCTACCAGTCCCGGACAGGCTACTTCATAAACTGTTTTTGAGGGACTTGCTTTATTTATCTTTGTTGAGTATGCCCTGGAGTTTACTGTGGCTGATGTCGCTAAAACACCTATCTTTTCTGAATTCAGGTAGGTGATAAAATCTGCTGTCGGCTCTATAAGACTAAAAATAGGAAAGTTATAGTCATTTTTTATATTCTCATAAACAGTTGCGGAGCTGGAATTACATGCCATTACTACAGCTTTTACATTTTGGATTTTGAACCAGTCAAGGATTTCTCTTACATAACTCGTTAACTGCTCCTTTGTTTTTTCACCGTAAGGCACCCTGGCAGTATCTCCAAAATACAGGTAGTTTTCGTTGGGAATAAGGTTTATAAGCTCTTTTAAAACACTTAAACCTCCAACTCCCGAATCGAATATTCCAATTGGATGTTCCTTCATTTTAAACGTTTCTCCATAGATTGATCCGTAATTCGTTAATTTTTAGAATCAAGAAGCGTAAAAATTTTTCAGTAAAGTTTCAAAAACTCATTCTCTCTTCTGCTTAACTTTTACCTGGTTTTGTTAATTTTAAGCATTCTGCCTAAAAGTACAAAACGAAAATTCCTGAAATCCATAATCAGAATTTTATGTTTTTTAAAATTTTACTATAATTTTATAATAATCAAAATAAAATTTGATAAGATAAGTAGCAGATATACCAATTGGGGTAAATCTTGCGTATATGCAATTCGAAACCGGGATTATTTAGCAGGTTGAAATGTTGTAACATTTCAACCTGCTAATTTAATTTATATACTTCCGTTTTCTTTCAACTTTTTATAACAGTCCGGACAGTAGATAGGTTTCTCTGTATTTGGCTTAAACGGTACGGTTGTGTCTATTCCGCAGTCAGAACAGGTTGCGTCGTATCTTGTCTGTGACCTGCCAGGGCCGCCGCCTCGTCTTTCGTTTTTTCTTTGCCTGTTTTTTGATCGACAGGAAGCACATCTCTTTGGTGCTGAAAAACCCTTTTCATTGTAAAATTCTTGTTCTTCTGATGAGAATTCAAAGTCACATCCGCAATCGGAGCAATGTAATTCAATATTTTCGTAGTTTGTGTTCATTTGTTGTTTTCCTATTTTTTGCTTAATAACCTGTAAATGTAAGTAAAGTTTGTTGTGTTAATCCGTTTAAGCCTCCTTTCAGTTATTTTAAAATGTAAAAGTACCGGTCATAAACCGGTATTTCTATAAATCCGTATTTTTTATAAAGATTTAACCTGTTGAGTTTCTCAGAGACGTCTTTATATATATTTATTAATAACGATTTTAGATTAAATAATGTATAGGTTTTCATCGAGGATTTAATTAATTTTTTGCAACAAGTATAAGGAAGATTCCTATAATTATATTTTATCAAATTTTTAAAAAAATTAAATATATTGTGTACTAATTTAAACTTCTTTTTAAAAAGTTGTTACTTGAATTGCTAAATAACCTGAATCACGAAATACATGAAACCCTGTAATAGCCAGGATATGACTGAGCAACATTTGTTTGCGAAGATTGTGTGATTAAAGTCAAGAACATAAAGCAAATTTTTCCTTTTGTTTTTGAGCCCAGTCAACCTGAAAAGGTTGACTGTTTCG
>JANQIY010000286.1 GCA_028281965.1 Candidatus Gastranaerophilales bacterium | reverse complement strand
GAAGGTGGGCGGCGGCTCCATGAATGAGGCTGTGCACCTGCTAACGCAGAGCCGCCGCCTCTTTTTTATAAATTTTAAGGAATTTCGAAAATATTTAATTCGTGATTCGGGTTAGATAGCGGCATTGCAGCTCGTTTTCGCCCGAAGCATTTTTCTTCTTTACAGGGTAATGAATAAATTTTTGTTTTTAAAATAAAAAAATGATGATTAAATCAAAGAAATAGTTTATATTAAAAATAAAAAGAATTTTTAATTTTTTATGGAAAATTTTATTAAAATAAAGTTGAAAAATCAATTTTAAGAATCTAAGCGTTATTATCGGTTTAATATTAGCTACAGCGGGTGATTTAGCTAAAATAGCCTGTATCTTAACAAAAAGAAATAAATCAATATTTTTTGATATGATAGCTAATGTGTGAAAAATACACAAGAGGGTCTGAGTTTACGGAATAATCAAATGGCAAGGGATATTAGCGAAATATTAAATAACTCTAACAGACTGGAGCGCAGTTTTAATACGGCAGTTAAAATATCTGAGATGCTTGATGATTTTAATGTTAATATTGTAAACGTTTCAAAAATTATAAGCACAGACCAGGCATTGACCGCTAAACTTTTAAAATACTGCAATTCAGCCCAGTATGGCTTTTCAAGAAAAGTAACCACGGTTAAAGACGCGATATCTATAATAGGTTTTAAAGTTTTAAAAACGATTATATTTACAATAATTTCAAAAAGCACTTATAATAAGCCGTTAAACGGTTATGGTTATAAAGAAGGTGATTTCTGGAAAAATTCAATAACCTGCGCAGTTTATGCCCGTCATCTGGCAAAACTGGTGAATTACGAAGATCCCGACCAGGCTTATACTGCCGCTTTATTAAGGGATATAGGGAAAATCCCTTTAAATGAGGAGTTAATTGAAAATAATGAAAAAGTATTGGAGTCTATAAACCTCTATAATATAACTTTTTGCGAAGCTGAATCCAGGTTGTTTGAATTCAGCCATCCTGAAGTAGGAGAAATATTGGGGAAAAAGTGGAATTTCCCAAAAGTCGTGACAGATGCTATAAGATATCATCATTCTCTCCGTGAAGCGGCGGAAAATGCCTGTGAAGACCTGGATTTAATAAGAATTATACACCTGGGCGATTACTTAACGGCAATTATGGGTCAAGGGGTAGGAATTGATGGTATGATGTATCATATAGAACCCGGTATTCTTGAGGATTTGGGATTCAGCGAAGATTCAATGTATCTGGACGATATTATTTCAGATATAATTAATTTAAACACGGAAATTTATAATTTAGCCAGTTAACAAAAGGATCATTAATGCAAGAGGTAGTTATAAAACCCGGACAGCTTGAATTATCCACAAAACAAAACCTGGTTATATCTTCCAGCGAGATTGGATCTTCCGTTGCGATGGCTGTTTACGACAAACAATCAAGAATGTCAGGAATGGCGCATATAATCCTTCCGGATAGCAGTATAAGCAATTATCATGATATTCATGAGGAATACGGAAAATTTGCGGATACGGCGGTTCCTGCGGTACTCAGCAGGTTGTTGTCTTTAGGTTCAAAAAAAGAAAACCTGGTTATAAAAATTGCCGGAGGAATTGACGTATTAAACGCCAATGAAGATTCATATCCTTTTAACGTAGGGCAGCGCAACATAAACGCGGTTCTGGAAGAGATAAAGAAACTTAATTTAAAAGTTAACAATTTTGACATAGGCGGGTATAAAAGTAGAATCCTTAAACTGGACGTAATAAAGGGAATGTTTTACATTAAGATTGGAAATCAGGATGAAGTTGAATTTTAAAAGAGGAAACAAAAAATGGCAAAAGTTATGATAGCAGATGACGCAGCGTTCATGCGGGCGGTGCTTAAAGATATACTTACATCAGCGGGATATGAAATCGTTGCGGAAGCAACTAATGGAAGTGAAGCGGTTGATTATTACCAGCAGCATAAACCTGATATTGTAACGATGGATATTACTATGCCTAAAATGGATGGACTTGAAGCTTTAAAAAAGATAAAAGCTTTAGACCCTGCGGCAAAGGTTGTTATGTGTACAGCTATGGGGCAGCAGGCAATGGTTATTGAATCAATACAGGCGGGAGCAAAAGATTTTATAGTTAAACCTTTTCAACCGCAAAGAGTTTTAGAAGCGCTTAAAAAGGTGCTTGCCCAGTAATTTTTAATTAATCCCGGTTATAAATTTTGTTTAAATTCGACACTATTCTACTTGAGTTGCTAATTCTGGTAGTATTGAACTTTTTCTATAAAAGCTAAGTCTTCAACGGGTCCTTCTAATCCCATTTTTTCAGAGATTTCAACAGCGTCTTTTAGATATTGAATAAAGTTTATTTTGCTATTTTCCCCGCCTTGATAAGACCTGCCGCCAATTGATATATCACTTACCGGATTACCGGTCTCTTTTGCTATGTCTTGCGCCAGGCGATCGTAATCCAATGTAAGCGTTAGGGTATCTTTTAAATCAATCAACCCGTTTTCATAAAGTTCACTGCACATATCGCTCATTTCTTTGTGGGTCATTGATGTTACATTATAATCTTTAACAATATTTTTAAACTTTTCAGTTTCATTGGATAAGCTAAAAGTGTCTTCCTGCTCAGTTAGCTCTTTGTTTTGAGCTGTTTTTTGCGCTTGATTTGTTGCCAATACCGTATTAATGGCATTATTAGAGTCTATTCCTGTTATAGCCATAATATCACGCCCCCCCCATTTTTAATATTCAATACCAGTTTAAAGCTTTTGTGGTTTCTGATTAATCCTTCAGTTATAGTATCTTGGTTTAAATACAAATATTGCTCAGCTATATCCTGGCTTTTGGCTAATTGGCCACAGGAGTTACCTGCTTATATGCAACACTGTCAATTTTTTTAATCAATCATTTCCATAACGGCATCAACCATCTCGCCTTTTGCGTTAATAACGGATACAGCGGCTTTTACCTGAATTTTCCCCATAGTCGACGCCAGGGCGAGTTCAACCTCATTACCCGCGCCTGCGTTAAATTTTTCCAGCTCATTGAGGATTTTTGCCTGAGCACTTATTATAGCCTGGTCTTCAGAACTAAAATCAAGCAGGCTGCCTGGTGCTCTTGAATAATTATTGTTTTGGATATAATTCACTCCCTGTGAACTATTTATACTTTCTATCATTTTAACTCCTTAGAATAGGGATTTCCGGGCAGGTGATCCGGGAAATATCACATAAATTTAATTCACCTGAATCACGAAATACATAAATCCCTATAATAGGTGAAATTTTCTCAAAATCTATATGGAATTGTTAAAGGCTTCGCCTTTAACTTTCCCTTAGGGTGGGAGTGGTGGGGATTTTGAGAAAATTTCAAAAAATACAATCCATGATTCAAGTTAATTCAGTTTAATTGTAAATTTTTGTGTTAGGTATAATATATTTTATTCCACATAAAACTCAGGAATAAACCAGGTGTTAAGTGTTGCAATTAATTTTAAACTAACTGAAAGGTTTTAATTATGAAAAAAGAAATGAAATTAAAAGGTCATATAATTGATTCTTTAACCCTGTCAAAACTGCTTGATGAAATTTGCAACCATGAAATACTTTGCTATGCGATAGAAATTAAAGTAGGCAGAAGACGCGAAGATGTCTCGGAGGCAATTTTTGCCATTGAAGCGGAAACTCCCGAAGAAATGGAATTAGCTGTAAAAATTGCTAAAAAACACGGGGCAATGGAGTTTTAGCATGTCTGAAAAGATTTTAATGTGTCCGCCCGAGTATTACGGCATAGCCTATGAGATAAATCCCTGGATGAACGTGGAAATTCAGGCTGATCACGAACTTGCGGCAATGCAGTGGGAAAATTTATATGACATATTAAAAAACAAGCTGAATGCGGATATAAACCTTATTAAACCAAGACCTGAAGTCCCTGATCTTGTTTTTACGGCAAATGCCGCTGTTATGTCCGGAAATAGAGCGATATTGAGCAGGTTCAAATATCCTCAAAGGCAGGCGGAAGAGAAATATTTCGAAGAATGGTTTCGCCGGAACGGCTATGAGGTTGTTACTTTAATGAAAGATATGAGTTTTGAAGGGGCAGGTGACGCTCTTTATCTCGGGGGATCGCTATATGCCGGGTATGTCCCCCGTACCGGGATTTCTTCGCATCTCTACATTGCGGAACTGCTGGAAATAAGCGTTATTTCGCTGGAATTAACCAGCCAGAGGTTTTATCACCTGGATACCTGTTTTTGTCCCCTAAAAAATGACTATTTAATTTACTACCCCGATGCGTTTGACTCTTACGCCAATAAAGTGATTGAATATAATGTCCCGCCTGAAAAACGCATTATCGTAAATGATGAAGAAGCTTCATATTTTACCTGCAACGCGGTAAATATCGGGGATGCCGTAGTTACTAACCTGACTACAAAGAGATTTAGCAAACTTCTTCGGGAAAATGGTTTCAGGCATTTCCAGACAGACCTTAGCGAGTTTATGAAAGCCGGCGGAGCCGCCAAGTGCCTTACCTTGAAAATATAAAAACTTGAAATTTATGTGTTTAGGCATTAAATTTATTTTATAAAACTTAATCGGGAAGAACAATGGAAATTCTAACCGGATCAGTAGGAATAGTTGAAACTAAGTATTTTTCATTTGAGGAAAAGATAAGGCTGGAAAACGGGCTTGATTTCGGCCCGGTAACTGTTGCTTATGAAACATACGGTAATCTTAATGAAAATAAGGACAATGCGATCCTGGTGCTTCACGCCCTTTCCGGAGATGCCCATGCTGCGGGATATCACTCGCCGGAAGATAAAAAACCCGGCTGGTGGGACGGTATAATAGGCCCGGGTAAAGCATTGGACACCGATAAATATTTTGTCATCTGCCCTAATTTCCTGGGCGGTTGCAAGGGGTCAACAGGTCCATCCTCAATCAATCCCGGAACCGGCAGGCCTTATGGTATGGATTTTCCTATAATAACCGTCGAGGATATGGTCAGGGTTCAAAAAAAATTAATTGACTATCTTGGCATAAAGAAACTTCTTAACGTTGTAGGCGGGTCACTGGGCGGAATGCAGGCAATGGCATGGGCCATACTTTTTCCCGACGCCCTGGGGTCATGCACGGTAATTGCCGCTCCGACAAGGCTTTCTGCTCAGAATATAGCATTTAATGAGGTCGGCAGAAACGCCATAATTTCAGACCTGGCATGGAATAACGGGGATTATTACGGCAAAGATCTTCCCGCAAGAGGTCTGGCACTTGCCAGAATGGTGGCGCATATTACCTACCTGAGCGAGGAGTCAATGCATAAAAAGTTTGGCAGGAGGCTTCAGGATAAAACAAAAATTGATTTCAATTTTGATGTGAATTTTCAGGTGGAAAGCTATCTGAGGTACCAGGGACAGAGCTTTGTAGACAGGTTTGACGCAAACAGCTATCTTTTTATCACCAAGGCCATGGACTACTTTGACCTTCACCAGAAATATGGTTCACTGGCCCACGCTTTTAAAGATAGTAAGTGCAAGTTTTTATTCCTATCGTTTTCTACTGACTGGCTTTTCCCCCCGGGGGAGTTAAAAGAAGCCGCCAGGACGCTTATGAGCCTCGGTAAAGAGGTCACTTACTGCAATATAGAAGCTCCTTTCGGACATGACTCTTTCCTGCTGGAATTTGAACACCAGCCAAGTATTATAAAAAATTTTTTAAAAGGCATAAGCAAGGAAAGCTAAAAAACTCAAGTCATCAATTAAGGAAGTATGAAAAAATTTTAAAATGCGTAAGTTCTTATTCTAAGGAATAAAGAAAAAATTCTTACACATCGTGTCATGCCGCACTTGATGCGGCATCTATCCGGCAAACATAATAGACAATAGCCCTGACTAAATAG
>JANQIY010000263.1 GCA_028281965.1 Candidatus Gastranaerophilales bacterium | reverse complement strand
CCAAAACCCGCCCATGAATGAGCTACTGCGTTAGCTCCCGCTGCCGCGCACAGCCGCCCTAGGAGTTATTTATTAGTATTCTTAAAAAGTTTTTGTTTAACGTTTTAATAATAGTTAAAATTTAATACTCTATTTGAACTAAATTTTTAAGATAATTTAAGAAATATTAAATTTTGTAAACATAAAGCCGAATATTAAATTAAGTAATTAATACATTTTAAGCGTGGTTTTCTAAATTAAAGTTAGCAAACACTCAAAAAGGCTGGTTTTATGGAATTATTGATTAAAAATTTCGACAAAAATATCTGCATTTTAAAACCTGTTGTAAGTAGAGAAAGGAATATAGAAAGTATAATCGCAAGGGTAAAAATGATTATCATTGAAAATCATGAACAAAAAATTGCTCTTGATTTAAGAAAAATAAATTTTCTTGACAGCATTAAAATAGCCACTATCGTCGGGACTTATCATTTTCTGGATTTTAGCGAAAGAAAAATTTATATGATGGTATCCAATGAAGAAATTAAAAAAGCCGTCGAAAGCCTGAGTTTTAATAATATAGAAATCCTGGTCGGATATGACGAAGTTATTCTTGCGGGTATTGCCTGATTTTCATATAAAAAACGGGATTTAATCCCGTTTTTAGTCTGGAATGATTACCGGAAAAAGTTCTCGACTTCCTGCTTAAAGCTTTCACTATCGTAGAGTTTCCTGGTATCCACCCTCATTTTTTTATTTTCTTTATTATTCACGAAATAAACCGTAGGGTAACCCGGAATATAGAAGTCCCTTACAATTTCCCGGTTCATTGGGGAATCCGCTTTTACAATCACGAAATTATATTGGGATTCATACAGTTTTCTCATTTTGTCAAAAACAGGGGCAAACCTTTTACAGGCACCGCACCAGTCCACATAAAAATTTACGATAATCGGCTTATCGTTTTTTTGTGCTTCCTGCCAGGTAATTCCGGTATGAAAATCAGAAGGGATAGGATTTTTTTTCGGTGGAATAGCGAAGCCCGGGCAGCTAAACCCTGTAAAAACAGCCAATCCCAAAAGGCATAATAAAAATAAGTGTTTTCTAAAGATCATATAGTTGCTCCTTTAGGGACAATAGTTATTCCCGAATCAGTAACATAAAAACCGCGCGCGCGGTCTTCTTCGCTATTATAACCTATTTCAGTGTATGGAGGAATAAAGACGCCTTTGTCAATTATTGATTTTTTTATTTTGGCGTATCTTCCTACATTTACGTTTTCAAATATTATGGATTCCTCCACGTGTGAAAAACTGTTTATCCTGACGCCAAAAGAAAGGACGCATTTATCAATCTGACCGCCGCTTATGACGCAGCCTTCCGAGACAAGCGAGTTGGTCGCCATACCGGTACGCTCTGATTCTCTCCAGATAAACTTTGCCGGGGGCAGGTTACGGTTTTCGGTCCTGATCGGCCATTCCTGGCTATAGAGGTCAAACTCGGGAAGCGGCGCAAGTAAGTCCATATTTGCCTGCCAGTATGCGTCTATTGAGCCCACGTCTTTCCAGTAACCTATTTCTGATTCGGTCATCCCTTTTATAAAATTCCTGCTAAAGTCATATACCAGGACTTTATATCTGCCAAGCATCCGGGGGATCACGTTCCCGCCAAAATCATGGTTAGAGTCAGGATTTTGCGCGTCAATTTCTATTTCCTCAAGAAGAGCGTCTTTATTGAAAATATAGTTCCCCATAGAAGCAAGGACTTTATCTGGCTGGCCGGGAATAGTTGCCGGATTCTCTTTAGGCTTCTCCTGAAATCCGATAAGCTTCCAGTCCTCGTCTATTATCATAACTCCAAAGTGATGTGCCTGGTCAACAGGAACAGGAATAGCTGAAATTGTAAGATCAGCCCCTTTTTTACGGTGGTATTTCAGCATATGGTTGACATTCATCTTATAAATATGGTCACCACCAAATATACATATATAATTGGGTTCTTCATCAGTAATCAGGTTTTTATTCTGATAGATTGCATCGGCTGTCCCCTTGTACCATTCAGCCCCAGTCCTCAT
Source organism: Candidatus Gastranaerophilales bacterium (assembly GCA_028281965.1). Lineage (GTDB taxonomy): Bacteria > Cyanobacteriota > Vampirovibrionia > Gastranaerophilales > UBA9971 > JANQEB01. Next base: position 4,306 of record JANQIY010000263.1, on the reverse strand, counting down.
CTGGGCAGGCACAAGGTCTATATAATGCCCTGTAATCGGCGAAGCCGGCCAGGTTCTTGATATGTGCCTGTTTAAAGAATCGGACTTAAACTGTGTAAGGATTTTTATTTTGTAAAAACCGGAATTAATAAAATTGTTCATTACAAAGTCAATAATCCTGTATCTCCCGCCAAACGGGACAGCCGGTTTTGCCCTGTCTTTTGTAAGGGGAAAGAGTCTTTTGCCTTCACCGCCGGCTAAAATCATAACCATTGCATCGTCTTTATACATAATAAAATTCCTTTTTCCCTTACTCCAAACAAAGTGTAACTTAAATCATTTTTTTATGCCATTGGAAAATTCTTAACCCGTCATTGGGGTTAATTAGTGACCTTAATAAATAAACTTTAATTGCAAATTGTTAAGAAAAATTAAGCAAAACTGCTGATAACAAAATATATAAAGTTTTTTTAACATCATGGCAAATATTGTATGAAAGGTTAATTGCCCCATTTTTTCCATTTTGATAGTGTAACTTATTACAAGATATGACATTTTATTATATTATTTATTTGTTGAGTAAAATAAGGAAAAATGTTATCCTTATTAATCTTAGAAGGATTTGGCAACTGGACTGAGGAGATATTTTGGCGTACCAGTGTACAGTTACAGGTGACAGCAAAGAATCCGCAAGGGTTTACTGCACAAGTGACCCTGCTTATAAGGAATTTATGCGTAAAAAACGCAAAAGAAATTATTACAAGAAAATGCAAGCTGCAAGGACAAGGTTTCTTGTACTGTTTTTTTTAATATTAGGTATTTTTGTCCCGCAGGTATTTTTTCACAACTTAAATAATGTGTTACTAAAAAAATTCAATAATAGCCGGGTAGAAATTCCCAGGGACATTTCATTTTTGAATTCAGCGGAGTTTAGCATAGCAGGCAATACTTTTTTAGACACCCGCTATATTGACCCTGTAAACGAGACAAACCCTCTGATGAATGCCCCGGCCGTCACTGACGAGATGCCTAATGTAAAACGCCGGTTAAAAAATTTGATGGCAAGTTATCCACGACTTAAACCGGGTATTTTTATATGGGATTATACAACGGGAAAATATGTCGCTATAAATGCCGATAAAGCGTTTTCAGCAGCAAGTATTATTAAACTGCCGATTTTATTCCAGCTGTTTAGAAGAGTAGAAAAAGACTTAATCAATCTTGAAGACTCAATGAGTACTGACAAGGCTTTTATTTCCAGAGGTTCCGGCTCTTTACAGTATTTTCCCCTGGGGACTACGTTTACATACGCAAGACTGGCTGAGCTTATGATCCAGAATAGCGATAATACGGCTTCCAATATGCTTTTAGCCGCAGTAGGGGGAATGAACGAACTTAACAGGGCTATCAAGAACTGGGGGTTTGCTAAAACTCATTTTTACGAATGGCTGCCGGATTTAAAAGGCAAAAACCAGACATCCCCGGCTGAGCTTGGGAGAATGCTGTATAATATCGACAACCCTGATTTTCTTTCCCTGAAAAGCCGGGCTGAAATCGTAGAAATTATGGGACATGTTAAAAACCGTTACCTGATTCAGGCCGGTCTTCCCTATAATACCCAGTTCCTGCATAAGACAGGGGATATCAGCTCAATGCTCGGTGATGCGGGAATAGTTATTCTGCCCGACGGGCGCAAATATATTATCGCCGTCCTGGTAAACCGCCCCTGGAACGATTATTCCGCTAAACAGTTCATTAATGAAGCTTCGGAAATTGTTTATAAATCAATTTCAAGAAAAAGATATTAAGGACAGCGGAAAAAATTCTTCGGCGCCGCAAAGGCGGTGGCTAAGAATTTTTGTAGCCTGCTTCATGCTGAAAAAACCCGGCTTTCAACTTTTTACAAAGCAGGCTTTGACAAAACCGGGCGGTTTTTCTAATATGCTTGTAAATAATATAAATGATAAGTTGATAAAAAATGCGTAAAAAGAAAATATTCTGGCAGCTTTTTCCATCCTATTTAATCATTATTTTTATATCACTGCTGCTCGTAACAGTATATTCATCCAACCTGTTTAACTATTTTTACCATAAACAAATACTTAATGAGCTTAAACAAAGAGCATACTTAATAGAAAACCAGCTTTTTAAAGATTTTTTTCCGCTAAATACTGAAAATATAAGCCGGGCATGTAAAAAAATCTCAAAAAAAGTTTTAACAAGAATAACTATAATACTTCCATCCGGTAAAGTAATAGCTGATACGGAAGAAGACCCCGAAGCCATGGACAATCACCTTAACCGGCCGGAAATTATCCAGTCCCTTAAAGGTAATATCGGCTCTTCAATAAGGTATAGCAGCACTTTGCACAAAAATATGGTTTATGTAACCGTCCCTGTGATCAGGAATAACCAAATAGCCGGGATAATAAGGACAGCAATGCCTCTTACATTGATAGAAAAAACCCTGGAAAAGGCGTATCTGGAAATTATTTTTGGAGGCCTGCTTGTAGCGTTGATTGCAGGAGTTATAAACTATAATATTTCCAAGAAAATAAGCAGCCCCCTGGAACAGCTAGGTGATAAAGCGCGGGATTTTGCCGCGGGAAACCTGAAAAAAAGATTACCTGATTTTACCCTGGTTGAAATTGACGAGGTTGCATCCTCTATGAACGAGATGGCAGAGCAACTTAATGAGCGGATGAATATTATTACCCGTCAAAACAGGGAGCAGGAGGCAATTTTATCCAGCTTAAAAAGCGGACTTATTGTAATAGATACGCATAAAAAAATTATAAAATTGAACGATTTTGCCGCTACCTTGCTTAGTATAGACCCAAAAGAAATGCAAGAGAAAAAAATAAAAGATACCGTTAAAAATATTGATTTTTACAAGTTCTTTAGCAAAGCTCTTGAAGAAAAAAAATCAATTGAAAAAGAACTGACTTTAACCGCAAAAGAAGAAAAATGCATTATACAGATGTATAGTATGCCTATTTACGGGGATAATAATGAGCGAAGCGCTACTTTAATAGTACTAAACGACATAACACATATTAAAAAACTCGAAAATATCAGGCATGACTTTGTTTCCAACGTCTCTCACGAACTTAAGACGCCAATAACATCTATTCAGGGATTTGTGGAAACTCTTCTTGATGATAATTTGGACAATCCGGAAGAAATAAAAAATTTCCTGATGATTATAAAAAAGCATACAGGCAGGCTAAAAGCAATCATTGAAGACTTACTCAGCCTGTCAAGGATTGAGCAGGGAGCTAACCAGAGCGAAATTTCCTTTGAAACCTTAAACATAAAAGATATTTTAACTACAGTAGTCCAGACCTGTGAGCAAAACGCAAACTTAAAATACATAAAAATAAACCTGGCCTGTCCTGATTACATAAAAGTCAACGCAAATCCGCTATTGCTTGAACAATCAATAATTAATCTCGTGGATAATGCAATAAAATATAGTGAAGAAGGGAACAGTATACTCGTTGAATCTTTTAAAAATCCCGAAAAAACAGTGATAAAAGTTAAAGACTACGGTTGCGGGATTCCCGAGGAAAATTTGTCCCGTATTTTTGAACGGTTTTACCGTGTTGATAAGGCAAGAAGCCGTAAGCTTGGCGGGACGGGACTTGGGCTGTCCATCGTGAAGCATATAATTCAGGTACATGGAGGACATATTGATGTTAAAAGCAAACAAGGAGAGGGTAGTAGCTTTTATATTAACCTTCCGTCTGTAGAATAGCGATAAATGTTAATTAACCCCAATCTCTAATTAACTCGAGTTGCTAATTGTATGTATGCAACATTTGCCAAAACCCACCCATGAATGAGCTACTGCGTTAGCTCCCGCTGCCGCGCACAGCCACCCTGTAGGTGGAAAAGAGGCGGAGCCTCTTTTCGATTCTCTATAATTTTTTGGCAAATGTTGCATAGTCATATCCTGGCTTTTGGCTAATTAGCAACTCAAGTCGATCAGTATATTTTTGTTTATAATTTGGAATACCTGCTATAATTGTCTTTACGAAAGGGCTTTTAAGTATTGAAGAACAAATCAAGTGCCTTATAGAGGAGATAGATAAATGCCGGAATTAGTTTATGACTTTATGCAAGTGTTTAGCGTTATTTTTATGGGCGGCTTTATTCTCTACTTTGCTTATAAATTCTCCAAAGTAGACAAAAATTGCTAAGCTTCTATATTTTTGTAATTACTTTATTAATTAACTCGAGTCGCGAATTAGCTTAAAAGCAATTATAACAAGGTTTTAAATGGAGTTAAAATTTAAATTTTCAACATGAAGCAGACTACAAAAAT